>JAIEPP010000650.1 GCA_019748335.1 Xanthobacteraceae bacterium | reverse complement strand
GGCTCGCTTCATTTGTCCGTCCTTCAGAAGGCCGGACTCTAACTTCAACTGGAGGAAATCGGCAGGGGCAGGTCACTTGAACCTGACTGTTTTTCACCCAACACGGCGACCTTTGCAGGGTCGCTTAGATCAATCACGGCAAGATCGGCGTCGGTAACGTTTAGGCGAACAGTTCAGGACTGGGGTATCGAGCGTGATCACCGATATTCATCGCAAGTCGGGTTCTATTGCTTCGATGGACGTGACCTCTGGAAAGACAGGAGATCGAGGTGCGGTCGGCGTGCCACTGACAGTCCGGAGCAGGAAGGAGACCAGATAGGCCTGGATGATGGAGCGCATGCGATCCGCCCGAATGGGCTTAGGGCGCCACGGCCGCCACCGCTTCCAGCGACTTGCGTATCGCGCGTCGGTGAAATCGTCATGCTCAGCGCCTTCGATCAGACGAACCTCGGCTGCCGACGATCGCGACAACGCTAGCAGCATACGAAAATCTTCGCGTGCCAACTCGGTCACGTAATAGGTCGGCGCCGACACCCGGGCCGGAGATGGGTGCAATTCGAGCTTAGCGTAAAGGGCGAGAAGAGGACGCGACACGCCCGCCGCGGCTTCGGTATCGACAACCCACCCATCTAGATTTACCGCCGCAGTCACACGCGGATCGCGGGCAAGGGCCACCGCCGCTACGGCGCCACCGAATGAAAAGCCGACCACTCCGATACGTGAGAAATCGATCGTGGACGGAATGGACTTGGATGTCAGCCGCGTTAGCGCATAGACCAGCTTGTTAAGCTTGTTAAAGCCGAGCCGTGTCCTGCGTTCGCTCACCTGCGGAAACGCTGCAAGATCCTGAGGGGAGAAAGCTTTGAACGCGCCAGTGCGTACTAACTCGTCAGCGGGATCAGCCGTTGGATCGGGCTTGTCACGGCTTATGTCGTCTGCGGCCGCTACCACAAAGCCGGCACTGGCGATGTCCGACAGGAGCACATCGTTCTCGCCGCGACTCCCACCCCAGCCCGGCACATAAAGGATCAGCGGATAACGAGGGGCGATCTCCGCAGCATGCGGAGCCCAAATCCTCACAGCGATAGGCGGACCCTCAGCGCTTCCGGGATTTGGTAAGGACAACTCATGGACCGAAACCTTCAGAGGTCCGGCAGCCCGATCGGGCTTGCGTGGAAACAGATAAGGGCTCAGTAACACACTGGTGCCGGTCAGCAATACAACCACAATCGCTGCAATGACGATCACGCCGGTCCGCTGCACCGCTCCCCTCCATCCTGCAGCAAGGCCAGCGGGCCGCTTAACTCCTGATCAGTGTCAATCTAACACGCCTAGGGTTTGGCGGGTGGAACCCGCCAGCGCTGCTCCGCCTTGTCCATCGTCCACAACATGTGCTCGGCGATGATTGCTGCTGACTCCTCATGTAATATGCTCAAATGCTGACCCGGAACATCGTAGACTCGAAGATCACCCTCGACGATTTGGTTCCAGCCAAAACTTCGCGAGTACAGCCGGCCAACCTTGGCGTCCGAAGAGCGGAAAAACACCACGTCGCCCGGATACGGCGCCGGCCGATATTGCTTTCGCGCTCTCACCAAATAGTTCATGATTTGATTGGAGTGATCCTGTTCGGGATCTATGGTTGGCGTCTTCAGGTGCAACGCCTGCAGCAGATTTTCCGACAGGTCCGTGTTCTGCAGGTATCGCAGCCATCTGTCCTTCCGGCTCATACCCTCAACATAACCCGCCGCCAGAGTGTCCAGCAGGAACAGCGTTGGCGGTTTAGAGCCAGCGGCGTGCAGTTGCCGCGCGGTTTCCAGTGCGACGTTGCCCAATACGCAGAAGCTGATCAAATAATAAGGCCCGACGGGATCGAAGGCGCGAATGAGCCGGGCGGCATCGGCAGCAATGTCCTCTATCGCGTCCGGAATGAGCGGTTGCAAGAGTGCGTCGGCTGGCCATTGCAAGTCTATGAATGGGCGGTCGTCAGCCACTCGCCGTGCGATGGGGTAATAAAGCGAGTGCTGGCTGATAGCGAATACAGGCGGCAACCTGCCCTCGCTGTAGAGCTCGAGTGGCTGAAAGTAATTGCGAGACGGCTGGCGCAGGAGCGGTCGTGTCGTTGCCACGGGCTCGGCCAGAGCGTCCTCGATTCGAACTTCCGGCATGTTGATGTGAGACGCCGGCGGATTGACAAGGGCTGCCAGTTCGAGACGCCATGCCTCGATCAGGGCGTCCACGGCGCCTGCTTCGTGGCGATCGGTATTAAACTCGCAGGAAATCCGCCAGCCCTCTTCCCGCCCCACCATGAAAAAGTTTAGATCATAAAGGCATCCCGCGCTGACGGAAGGGATCGAGACCAGTTCAATCTGACCGCTTCGGATGGATCCAACCAGGTCGGTATCGATATTAGCACTCTGGAGCGTGAAGTTTACCTCGTATCCGAATGGTAGATCGGGCTGGGAGGAGAGCTTGGTGTCGGCGACGATCTCGTCGAATGGCAGCGCCTTGTTTGCCAGAGCGTCTGCCGTCACAGTACGGACATGGCTCGCAAACCCCCAAAAGTCGGGCGCCAGGGTAGCGTCCAACCGCAGTATGACCGTATTTGCCGTAGGCCCGATTACTCCGAGCATCAACGGATCGTCGCGGCCGCCGACTTGAGTGCCAATTATCAGCTCTTTCGCGCGCCAGGCCCTGCTAAGTGCCGTAGCAAGGCAAGTGGCGCCCAGCGCGAACATGGTGTAACCCCGCTGGCGGCCGATCAGATTCAACCGGTCAATCAGCTGTTGGGGCAGCATCACGCTGCGGATTTCTCCGTCGCGCTGGCCCCGCACCGGCGGTTTGCGGGTCGCCGCCACGTCCAGTGGCACTGCGTACGCCATTCGCTGGCGCCAATAGCGGCGCTCATCGTTTACCGCGTCGCTGCCCAACAATGCTTCTTGCCAACGCGCATAATCGCCGTATTGCAATTCGAGTTCCGGTAGCTCTGGAGCGCTCCCGCGCTCTAGGCAATCGAGCGTAGCGGTGAACTCGCGGGCGAACACGCCGACCGACCAGCCATCCGCAACGGTGGCATGAAAGGTCACCAGCAGAATGGTTTCTCGTGGTGATTGCCGCAGCAATGCGGCCCGCCACAGCGGAGCGGTGGCCGGATTGAATGCGGTTTGCGCTTCGAGGCGCGCGATGCGATCGACTTCCGTCTTATATAAGTCCTCTGGCAACTGGGACAGGTCGATCAAGGACAACTTGATCTGACACCGCTCGACAATTTGGCGAGAGCCACCTTCCCCGCGCTCGAACCTGGTCCGAAGACTTTCATGGCGGTCCGCCAGCAACGACAGCGCCGCCTCGACCGACTTCTCCCGCACCGCGCCAACCATGCGCCATCGCATTGAGACGTTGCCAATAGAACTGTCGGGATCACGCGCTTGGAGCTCTAGAAAGCGCTCCTGGATCGCCGTGCAGGGCGCGATGAAATCTGGTTTGATATCGGTTTCAGCCACCTTAGGGTAATTAGGAGGCTTCATGTACTGCTCCGTTCTGGCACTTTTCGCCTGAAGCTTGCCAAAGTCGGCCCTTCGTTCCTAGGCTCGCTACTCGTGAGGGCGGCCGCGCGTATGGCTAGTTCCGCGATGCTTGGATTGATCATCAAATGCTGGGGTTTGAGTGGTAGACCCGCCTCATTGAAGCGCGCCCTCATGCGGAAGACGTGCAAACTGGTGGCACCAAGCGAAAAAATGCGGTCGCTCGGCTGAACGCCTTGTACGCCAAGCACCGCCTCGACAAGCGCAATAATTTTAGCGAGCGTGGCGTCGTCTTTGACTGTCGAAGGTGCCGCAGCCGGGGCTGGTTGCGGGGGCGCCGGTGTGGCCATCGCAGCCGCCAAAGCCTTGCGATCAAGCTTGCCATTCGCAGTCCTCGGCAAATCCGATTGAACGATATAACGCCCCGGAACCATATAAGGCGGTAGTCGGGCGGAGAGCGCTCGGCGCAGAGCTTCAGGCGCGACGGTGACGCCGCCGACGGCGACGACGACTGCAGTCAGGCCGACGTTCGGGGTGTTGGCGTGCTCGACAGCCACCGCAGCATCACGGACGCCGGGATGGCTTCGCAGCGCGGCCTCGATCTCTTCAAGCTCGATGCGGAAACCTCGCACCTTAACTTGCTGATCGCGACGGCCAAGTAACCGGATGGCCCCGCCGGCATCGCGAACCGCGATGTCACCCGTACGGTAAAGCCGCCTCGGCTCACTGCCCTCCACGCTCACAATCTTGAACGAGCGCTCGGTCAGATCGGGCCGGCCGATATAACCTTTTGCCAGACCCTGGCCGCCGATACAAAGCTCCCCTGACACGCCGATTGGCGCCAATGCCCCGGAATCGTCCAGAACGTGCAATTCCGTGTTGGCGATCGGCGCACCTATGACGATAGGACGGTTTGCATCCGTGACACGCCCGCAAGAAGACCAGATCGTGGTCTCGGTTGGGCCGTACATGTTCCACAACTCCACACCGGTGGCGATTAGTTGACTGGCCAAATCACGTGGCAGCGGCTCGCCACCGCACAGCGCTTTGAACCCCGGCGCGGGCTTAAATCCGGCCTCCAGCAGAACCCGCCACAGCGTTGGTGTGGCCTGCAGGACCGTCGCGCCAGTGGAGTTGATAAGCTTTACCAGCTCCGCCGGGTCAGCCAGGGTGTCGCTAGCAGCGATTACCGTCCGCCCGCCGCAGTATAGCGGCAGCAACAATTCCAGCAGAGCGATATCGAACGACACGGTGGTTACAGCGACGATGCTATCGCTTTTCGTGAAGCCTGGTTGCTCCGCCATCGAGGCGAGGAAATTGGTAAGGGCCGTGTGGCCGACCTCGACTCCCTTCGGCGCACCCGTCGAACCAGAGGTGAAAATGACGTAGGCGGTCGGATCAGTGTGCGTAGTCGAGCGCAGGATCCGTGCGGACCGGGCAGCGGCGATCCTCGAGGCGTCGCGGACCAAATCGAGAATTGGCAGCCTGGTTTCGGTCGCCGCCTTCACTGCGCCCGAGGTGACGAACGCCGCAATTGCGCCGGCCTCCACGATCTGGCGCACGCGCTCCTCCGGCAGCGCCGAGTCGAGCGGCACAAAGGCGTGACCAGCCTTGGCAACGGCGAGCATAACCACCGGCAGATCGATGGAACGCTGGATCGCTACAGCAATCCGGGCGCCGGGAGGAAGTGCCAGCTCGATGATGCAGGCAGCCAGACGATTAGACCGCTCTTCGGCCTCTCGATAGCTCAAACGTTCATTGGCAAATTCAATCGCAACTGCATCCGGGGTCGCGTCGCACCATCTTTCGAACGCTTCAAGCAGCATACCTTCCTGGCGCTGCACGGTGCCGGTTGCTGCCTCGATCAGCTCCTGCGACACCGCACTGTCGAACATCGGCAGCTCAGCTACAGATATCATCGGGTTCTGCGCCGCCGCCGTCAGCACCGCACGCAGATGGCCGATCCAGCGAGAGATCGTAGCCGCTTCAATAAGGTCAGTTGCGTAATCTACTTCGACCGCGATGTCGCGCTCGCTCTCGATCAGGTTGAGGAACAGGTCAAAATTGACGAACGCCTTAGGATTGGTTCGCACCACGCTGGTCAGGCCATCGAACGCGAGTCCCGAACCCACCCGCTCCAGGTTGAACTGGATATCTGATAGCGGCGTGCGGTCGGGCGAACGTGGCACGGCAAGGTCGCGCACCAGTGACCCCAACGTGTAGTCTTGATGGTCGAGCACCTCACCAAGCCGTGCCTCCACCGCCGCGACGTGATCAGCAAACGGCTTGGCTAGCGAGATACGCACCGGTACTGGCAGAAAGTTGACACAGTGGCCAACCAAATCCTGGTCATCGAGCAGTGCTTGTCCGCCCATCGGAACGGTGAGCACTACGTTGTCATTGCGGCTGAGGCGGGCGAACACCACCTGGACGGCCGCGAACAGCACGTTGAAGAGGCTGACACCTCGCCGACGCGCTAATCCCCGCACCTCCTCGCACAGCGCCTCACCGAGGCTCTCGCGCAGTGACGCGCCGGCAAAGCTCTTGACCAACGGCCGTGGCCTATCGAGCGGCAGCTCAGTTGGCTCGGGTATCTCGGGGTAGAGCCCCTTCCAGAATGCCATTACGCCCGGAGTTGATTGGCGATTCTGCTTCTGGGCATAGTTGGCGAAGCTCGCTGCCGGAGCTAAGCTAGCAGGTCGTCCGGCGCGTGACGCGTTGTAAAGGGTGGACAAGTCTTGGAGCACGATGTTGAACGACCAGCCGTCGCACACAATGTGGTGTGCCGTGAAAAGCAGGACGTGAATTTCGGGCGCAAGCTTGACGATGGAGGCGCGCACGAGCGGGCCAAATAGGTCGAAGGGCGAGCGGGCATCCTGGGCCATCAGCGCTGCGAGGCGGGAATCCGCATCAGGGCCGCTGAAGTCTAAGAGCGAAATCTCGATTGAAAAATTGGAGAGGATTTCGAGGATATCGCCCTCTTTACCAACGCGGCCGCGCAGCGCATCGTGGCGTTGAACCACTGCCTTAACGGCATCAACCATCGCGTTACTATCGAACGGCCCCTCAAAACGCACGGTCAGCGACTCATTGAAGGCCATTGAGGCAGCATCGCCCATCTGGGCGGCCAGGAAAATCTCCATCTGCGGCTCGGTAAGCGGCACGGTGATCACACCGTCTGAAGAAGTCTGCGGTATTGCTGCCATACCTGTCGGGCCGGTGATGATTCCGGCCTCGTCCATCGCGTCGAGGGCGCGCTCAAAGGCATCGCCGATCGCTTGACAATGCGCCGTGGTGTGCGCTGTGGTCAAAAAGCACGGGAAGCCTTCGTGCACGTGAATGCCAGCTAACCGAAGCTCGGGATAGAGTAAGCTGGCCAGCGGACCGTGGTGCGACACGTCGAGATAAAACCAGCTGGCAAAATGCTGAGCCTGCGTCGGCAAGCCGCGGCGGGTGAAGCAAGCGTTGATTCTCGCCACTAGCTCTGCATTGCGCGCGGCCAGTGGAGAATAGATCTCATCTTGGTTGGTCTCAATATGATCGAGTACTGCGCGCGCTGCTGCGAGCACCAGCGGATGCCGTACGAAGGTGCCGGCAAAGAAAGTCGGCGCCACTTCCGGTTCGCTGTTGTCGCCATACTGCCAAAAGCCGCCGTCTAGCGCGTCCATGAACCGGGCGCAGCCCGCAACTACGCCGATCGGCATACCGCCGCCCAGCACCTTTCCATAGGTGGCAAGGTCCGCGCGAATGCCGAATACATGCTGCATGCCTCCGGGGTGAACCCGGAACCCTGTCACCACTTCGTCGAACACCAGCGCGGAACCACTTTTGGCGGTGATGTCGCGCAACTCGGACAGGAATTCGCGCGGCTGCAGTTCGGGGTGACGACTCTGCACTGGCTCGACGATGACGGCGGCGATGTCATCGGCTAGGCGGCGCACGATGTCGAGGCTTTGCGGATGACCATAGGGCAGCACGATCATCTGGTCGACATTGTCGCCGGGTATACCCGGCGCGATCGGTAGCGCGCCCACCGGACTGCCCGCGCGGCGCGGCTTGATCAGCACCTCGTCGAATTGACCGTGATAGGCGCCTTCGAACATCACCACCTTCTCGCGGCCGGTGACGGCGCGTGCAACGCGCATCGCCGCCATCACAGCCTCAGAGCCGGTATTACAGAACGCCACACGCTCATTGCCGGTTAGGGCGCTCACGCGGGCAGCGACTTCTCCAGCCAGCGCGGTTTGCGGGCCGATTGCGAAGCCTTCGTCGAGCTGCGCGCGAAGTGCGTCGAGCACAAAGTCCGGCGCATGTCCGAACATGGTCTGGCCATAACCATTCACCAGATCAATGTATTCGTTGCCGTCGGCGTCCCAGATCGAAGCGCCTTTGGAGCGCGTGCATACAAGCGGATAGACGATCTCTTTCCAGGCCGTATTGAAACCGCTGGCGCTACGTGGGTCGGCGAGCGTGCGCCGCGACGCCTGGGCTCGAGCCTTCGAGCTCGCGGTCTTGGAATTGTAGCGGGAGATCAATGCGTCGAGATAGCGCCGGGTACGCGGCTCCATCGTCGTATCCCCACCAGTTCCGGCCGGCTTGTAGACGCGAAACCGCGAGGGCGTATCCGCGCCAGTATCAGGCATCAGGATTTCGATCGCCGGCTCGGACGAGACCGCTGTGGTCGCCGCGGGTGACAGCGCGGCAGGCGCTGCGGCATGGTTGGCAGAACCTGCACCGCCGGCAGCGGCGATCTGGGCAACGAAGAGGCGCTCCATCACCTGCAACTGGTCGCGCATAAGAGCCTGCAGTCCTGGCTCGGTGGCAGTTGCGACACCTGCAACCGGTATTGCAGGCGGGGTCGGGCCGACTGGAACGATTTCTGGCGCCGCAGGCAGCTTCACTGCTGGCGCCGCGGGCAGCTTGGAGGCTGGGGCAGCACCCTGAACCATCGCGGCAAGTGCCTCAAGAGTGTTGAGGTCACGCATGAGCTGGCGGAAGGTTATCTTGATCCCAAAAGTCTTGTTCACCCGCTGAGCGACTTGACCCAGCAGCAAAGAATCGAATCCCAGCGATAGGAACGAGGTTGCATGATCAGCCTCGGTCAGACTCGTTCCGGAAATCTCCGACAGAATAGTTTTCAGTGACGCTAGTAGGGCTTCGGACACTGCCGACTCCTTTGAATGCGCTTGTGCGACGCTTTGCTCGTTGTTGTTCGAATTTTTTGCAAGTATTGCGGAGACGATCCGAGGTGGGGCACCTATAGCGGGCTCGGTCGCCGGCCGCTCGATCCAACACCGAGTGCGCTGGAAGGGATAGGCCGGCAGATGCGCACGCAATGTTCCGTGGACGGCGGCGTCCTTTATGGCGAAGCCGTGACACCACAACGCGCCGATTGCTTCAGCGAAAAACCCAGCTTCCTCGCTGCGGTCGGCGAAGTCGGGTGCGGTTGAAACGACCTCGCGTACCTTGTCGCGGGCCTCGCTCGCCTCCGCGAACGTCGACAAAGCCCGGCCCGGGCCAACCTCGATCAATACGCTATTGTCCCCGACCTCGTGCATCAAGGTTCCGACTGCCTCGCGAAACGACACCATCTCCCGGCACTGCTGCGCCCAATATGAGGGCGACGTCGCCTCCGCATCGGTCAGCCAGCGGCCCGTCACTGTCGACATCAGCTGGCATTGCGGTGGACGTAAGTGCAACGATGCAGCGACTTGTTTGAGTTCCTCGACGACAGGCTCCATCATCTCCGAATGGAAAGCGTGAGAGGTGTGCAGACGTCGATGACCAATTCCCGCTGCGGTGAGCCGAGCTTCCAGCGCAGAAAGGGCGTCGAAGGGTCCTGACGCCACGGACAGGAGCGGCGCGTTTTCGGACGCGATCTCGGCGCCGGGAGGTAAAAGCTTACGAAGTTCGGCAGCCGGCATGCGCACGCTGAGCATAGCGCCAGGCGGTTGTGCATTCATGATCCGGCCCCGATGCACCACCAGCCGCAGCGCGTCCTCGTAGGACATCACCTTAGCCAGCGCCGCTGCGACTAGCTCTCCGAGGCTGTGACCTATCAGAGCTACCGGCTCGACCCCCAAGCGAATTAGCTTTTGCGCCAACGCATATTCGATTAGGAACAGTGCCGGCTGGGCAAGCGTCGTGGACCGTATCGGGTGGGCGGCCTCCTCGCCAATCCCTTGATCGTCGAACAGCACCTTGCGAATGTCTTGGCCGAGATGGGCCTCGATCACCGCGGCGCCTGCATCGACGTCTGCGCGGAATAAGGGGTCGGATTCATAGAGCGCGCGCCCCATTCCCGGATACTGCGCGCCCTGGCCAGGAAACATGAATACCGCGCGCGGTGTGGTGGCCGCAGGCGCGCTGTCGACCCGCAATGCGCGAAGCTTTGTAATGGCTTCGCTGACGCTGGATGCGGCAATTGCGGAGCGGTGCTCCAACTCTCGGCGGCCGTTGCGGAGAGTGTGGGCGACGGAGGCTAGTGACGGCGTCATTCGGGCCACACTGGCGCTTTCCAGCGCATCCGCAAGTCGAGCTGGCATCGCCGCCAGCGCCGTCTGAGAACGTGCCGACAGCCTGATAACGAGCGGCTGACTTGCTGCATCCGCGCCGGAGGTCGGGAGCGGCGGCGCCTCTTCCAAGCTGATATGGACGTTGGTGCCCCCGACACCGAACGCGCTGACCCCCGCGCGGCGCGGCGTCGTCCCCGCGGTCCAGGCCGTGCCGGAAGCCGATAACGCGAAGGCACCGCGCTTCAGGTCGAGCCGTGGGTTCGGCTCATCGAAATTGATCTGCGGGGGAATGACCCCACGATGCAAGATGAGCGCCGTCTTGATTAAACCGGTAACGCCGGCAGCGGCGTCTAGGTGGCCGACATTGGCCTTCACCGAGCCCAACAGGCAAGGCTGCGACCGAGCAGCAAGATCCCCGCTTGCCATAGCCGAGAACCCTTGAGTTAGCCCTTCGATCTCGATCGGGTCGCCAAGTGGGGTCGCCGTGCCGTGGCACTCGACATAGCCAATGCTCTCAGCGGTGAATTCCGCCATCGCCAAGGCGGAGCTGATGCATTCAGCTTGTCCCCTTACACCTGGCGCGGTGAAACCGACCTTGCCCGTGCCGTCATTGTTGACACCATAGCCCTTGATGACTGCATAAATGTCGTCACCGTCGGTGATCGCGTCGGCCAACCGCTTGATCAACACCACGCCGGCGCCGGATCCGAACACCGTACCGGCAGCGCTCGCGTCGAATGGCCGGCAGGTGCCGTCCCGCGAGGCAATGCCGCCATCTTGATAGAGATAGCCGCGCTTTTGTGGAAAGGTAATTGAGACCCCGCCAGCCAACGCCATATCGCACTGAAATGTCGCAAGGCTTTGGCAGGCCTGCGCGACCGCGAGCAGCGAGGTCGAACAAGCGCTTTGCACGGCTACCGCCGGCCCGCGGAGATTCAGCTTATAGGCCACCCGAGTGGCGATGAAATCCTGCAGTGTACCGAGGAGTTCCGAATACGAGCCCACCTGGAAGTCCGATGTAAAGTGCTCGATAGCCGCATAGTCGGAGCAAACGTGACGGAGGAAGTAGGTGTTCATTGAACTGCCAGCGAACACACCGATCGGGCGCTCATAACGCTGAGGGTCATGGCCAGCGTCCTCCAGAGCCTCAACACAGATTTCCAGGAACAGCCGTTGCTGGGGGTCTGTCAGCGCCGCTTCCCTCGGCGGAATGTTGAAATAATCGGCATCGAACATCTCGACGTCGTCGATGATGGGGCGCGCCCGGACAAAATCAGGGTCGGCGCGTGTCGCGTCGTCGAACACGTCCTCTAGTTCGGCAGACGAAAAATGCTTGATGGAGGCTCGCCCCTTCAGGAGATTATCCCAGAACTCATCGACGGTCTTGGCACCTGGGAAGCGGCCCGACATGCCAACGATGGCAAAACCAGCAAGTTCTTGGGAGGGCATGACCTGAGCTTTGCCGCGCGCTATCGCCGGCCCGGCTTTGCGCCCGCAGCTCACCCGATCGGAAGGGTCTTGCCCGCGGGCCAAAAATGCTTCGAATTCAGCCACGCTGGGATGTGCAAACAGCTCTGTCACCGCAAAGCGCTGCCCGGTAGCAACCTGGATTCGCTCGTGCGCTGAGATCATCTGCAGCGAGGTGGCGCCGAGGTCGAACAAATTTGTGCGCGTGTCGATGGGAGCATCAAGGATGCTGCTCCAGATCTCGGCCACCAGCGATTTCTGTCCGCCAGCTTTTGTGGCAGCGGTGGGGTTTACATGTTCTCTGAGTAGCCGCGCCCGGTCGATTTTGCCGTTGGCGTTGAGCGGCAGATCGGCGACGACAATGGCTGAAGAGGGAACCATCTGGGGCGGAAGGCGCGTCTTCAGATCGGCTAGCACAGCGGCGGCCAATACATGAGGCGGATGATCCTGCGGCGACAATGTAGTCAACGCTTTGAGAAACGCGATAATTTTTTTGACGGATCCGTCGGTAAGGGCAACCGCGGCGTCAACAACTCGATCATCCTCGCGCAGTGCTTGTTCGATGCCGTCGAGTTCGATCCTGACGCCATTGATCTTGACCTGGCGGTCGCGGCGCCCGAGAAATTCAATAACACCGTCCGAACGACGCTTGGCATAGTCTCCTGTCAGGTAAAGTTTAGCATCCGGCTCCGCCGAAAATGGGTCGGCAACGAACTTCTCGGCGGTCAGTTCCGGACGATTTAGATATCCAAGCGCGACGCCAGCGCCGCCCACGCAAAGCTGGCCCTCCTCGCCGTCGGCAACCGGTGAGAAGTCGTTCGACAAAATATGGACAGTAGTTCCTGCGATGGCATGGCCGATCGGCAACGCGTCCCCCCCCCAACCTTGATGAGGGATGGTGTAGCAGCATGTAAAAGTTGTATTCTCGGTTGGACCGTAGCCATTAATCAGGCGGCAGTTCGGCAAAAGCGCCAGCGCCTTGCGCACATGCGATGGCGACAGCACGTCGCCGCCAGCCAAAAGTTGAGTCAGCGTAAGCAGAGCGTTCGGTCGCTGGTCCACCATCAGATGAAACAGCCCGGCGGTGAACCAGGCGGTATTGACGCCCTGGTCACGGATGGCCGTAGCGATGGAGTCGATCGAAGGGACGGCGTCGGATAGAATAGCAACCCGGCCGCCGTTAAGTAGCGGGCCCCAGATCTCCAATGTGCTAGCGTCAAAGGCAAGCGGAGCGGCGTGCAACATCACCGTGTCTGCCGACAGCGTCATGAAATCAGCACCGCGCACCAATCGAACGATGGCGCGGTGTGGTACGATTACGCCCTTGGGCTGGCCTGTCGTACCGGATGTGAACATGATGTAAGCCGGGTCGGATGGCGCGACCACAACGCCAATCGGGAACGCCGGTTCAGCGGCGGCGGCAGCGAGCGCTGTCTCCAATTCAATACAGGTGAAGCCCTCGAATGCTTTTGCATTGGGACCGAGCATCACCAAGGTGGGTCGCGCGTCCCGGAGAGTAAACAGCAAGTTGTCGAGAGGAAGGCCGGGGTCAAGCGGCAGATAATCTGCCCCAACCTTGAGGATTGCTGCCAGCGCCACGATCGTTTCAATCGATCGGCCCGCTACAACAGCTACGCTATCTCCTGTCCGCACCCCGTGCTTAGCTAGCACACGCGAGAGTTGATCTGATTGTGCATCGAGCTCGCCGTAGGTCAAGAACCGAGCTGAATTGTCAAGAGCACAACGCTCCGGCCAGTTCTTTGCAGACCGCGTGAGCAAACTACAAACCGTAAGACTTAAATCAGACCTAAAGGAATCCATCTCGTCTTCCCTTACACTCTACAAAAACAACCCCGCGGCGGCTACCCTACCCCCAAGCTGACCTCGCCCATTCAAGATCGGGTGGCAGAGGCAATCCAGCTCCGCGTTGACGACAGCGGAGCACGCCGCCAACCGCCCTAGCCGGAGGCCATAAGCGTCATTCTTTGTCAGGCAGGCAAGCGATAACGATATTCACTGTTAATGAAACACGGTGCAAGTCTAGCCGACAGCGAGGCCTACCCAGATACCGGTGATGGCAGTAAGAAGATTCTGCTTAGCGATTGATTAGATCCACCATATCAGATCTCAAGCCGATCGGCGGCGCCTTAAATTAACGGTGTCAACGCATCGAGTTCCGAACGTCCTCGGACAGCAAGTCACCCTGCCGATGATGCCTTCGGCATTCGGCCAAGCACTGCCTTGTCGGAGCACGGCGGTCGTTCACCGGGCAAATGAACAGGGCTATTTCACTCGCGCAGGCGACGCGTCGCGGATGCTGCAAAAGCAACAAATGAGGGGGAGCTATTTGTTCTCACATAAACCGTGAAGAACAACTCTCAGCTGTAACGCGCTGATAGCGTAAATTATCTGCCGGCTTTCGGGGGGTGGTTAAGCGCGGGACAGGCTTAGCGACACCCCAGTTGACGCCAAAACTTAAAAAAACGCCATTGTAAAGGCGCTCTGCTGTATTATAATAGCACATTAAGTATATTTTTTTGTTGCGACGCGTGTGTTTGTTCGGAGATTTTCGATGGCTCACAATACCGCTGAAGCGCGGAGTTCAGCCAATGGAAAAATCATCGTTTCGATCGCCTCAGCGCAGCTCCCGCGTATGCGCTCAGTCAATTCCTTCGGGTTTCGCCATTCCCTCGCTGCAAGACAACTCATTACCTTGGATGGCGTGGAAGAGCTGATAAGGCATTATCAGTCACAGAAGCGGTACAACCTCATTTACAGCTTGATCAATTCCAAGGAAATTGCTCCCCAAGACGCATTGGATGCGGTTGCTGCTCTTAAATCATCTGAATACACCAACACTTGGATCCGTTTGACCCAGGTCGACGATGCGTTGCCCGAGATAAGGGACGTAACAAAATCATTCATTCAGGATCTATCGGATTTGTACGGCCGCAATATCGAGGCTGAGGTATTTAAGCCATTCGTAACACTGTTCGTTTCGTCGCCTAATGAAATAACTCCATATCATTTTGATCATACTTGGAACTTCTTGCTTCAGCTCAAAGGGACAAAGACCGTCTATCTCTTCGATCAAAATGACCCGCAAGTTTTGTGTCAGACCGACCTAGAAAATTGGTATGGCCGACATTGCCCCGTCCCAAAAAGAGAAAACTGTGGCGATGGCATGCCATATTTTCTTCATCCAGGCGACGGCGTGCATCACCCCGTGAATGCCCCGCACTGGGTCCAAAACGGGCCGGAGATTTCCATTTCGCTTTCGATTGGACTTTGTCTGCACGAATCTAATCGCCGTGCAAAAATTCACCAAGTTAACTACATCCTCCGCAAATTTGGCCTCAATCCATCACTGCCTTCAGCATCAAGCAGATCAGACAGGTTAAAAGTCTCTCTGCTTGATCTGTTGTCAGATCGCCAGCCGGACACTTTTCATTCAGCTGTATTTTCCGGGCGCGATCGGATGATGCTGCCTTATCGCGCCGCGCGAAAAGTTTTTCGCTTCTGACGTGGATCGATCCTGCAGCCCAGCTTAAACCCTACCCCTATTCGCGAGCAACCGCTTGATGACGGCAGCGTCGGCACGGCTCGACATTTAGCTCAGATTCGATGGCTGCTCGGCTATTTCCGCTACGCACATCCGTGGCCGCAGCGACGTAAGCCGCTTTCCAGACTCGCAAACTGCAATCACGGATAACGGCTACAGGCTGCTGCGCCGAAGCATGACGGCGGTTCTTCGAAATGCCGGATCTTACCGTTTACGCTGGCAATCAACCAATCAACGCCCGTCGTCTCCTCACAAGCTGCGGACAATTCTCCAAGACTGCGGGTACCCGGCTGAGCGCCACACACTCGCGATCCGGTGTTTGGACCAATCCGAGAGATCGAGCAACAAGACTGGATGCTGTTCGCCGCATTGGCGAACTCCACGCATTACACGCGGTCCTCGGATTAACGGAACTTTTTGCGCAAACGACGGAAGTAGTTGTCCACAAATATGTCCAGAATCGCCGCATAGAGCATTGAGATCGCGAATGTCACCAGTACCAGCAGCGGCTTGACAGTGGCAACTAACGGGAAACTTTTCTCTATAACATTAATGACGATGTAGTGCATGAGATAGATCGCATAGGAATAGACGCCAATCTTGACTACCCAAGAATGGTTGAGCAGCGTGAACGGAAAATATGCGGCGCACTTTATCGCGAAATAGAAAATCGGAATAAGCGCAAGTCCCTGAAGGCTGTACCGGAGGGTTTCCCTGAAATAAACGTCACGCCAGACGATCGTGATCATTATGACAATTGCGGCGGCTGCCAGAAGTGCTGCCGACATCGGCCGCAGAAAAGGATTCGACGAATCTGGTTTTTCATCTCTCGGATTGGCCGCGAGCGCAAGAAGACATCCGAAAATTATGGAGTCGACACGGGTGTCCGAACTGTAATACGTCCGCTCGGGTTGGAAAGTTGGAAGACCGGCGAGATACATTCGCCATGCCAGCACGGCGAGGCACGCCGTTGCTAAACTCAAGACGATCCGCTGCCTTGACAACCCAAGTACGAGTAGACCCGCCATTAAGGCGGGATAGATCATGTAAAAATGCTCCTCGACAGCCAGCGACCACAGAATGCCTGTGCCGGCCGCCGTCGTACTTCCTGGATCGAAAAACAGACCATAGTAATTCGCGAAGTATAAGAGTTGCGCCAGAACGCCCGCCCACGAAATGCCCCCACTCAGCAGGCCGAGCTGCACGAGCGAATACGCAATGACCAAGGTCACCACGAGCGGCGGAAACAAGCGAAACGCACGACGAAGATAAAATTTCTTGATATCGATTTGACCGGATCGATCATATTCATCCATAAGAAGCGTCGTGATCAAATAACCGCTCAGGAAGAAGAAAATCGTAACGCCCAGGCCGCCTGGAACGACACTGCCATAGCCCGCGTGCGAAACCAGAACGATCAAGATCGAGATAGCGCGAAGTCCGTCCAATGAGGGAATAACAGCGCTGTCTGAAGAAGCAGGCGTCTGGAATCGAATTCGACTCGGGATCAGGGGCAAAATGAGCACTATCTGTAATCCGATAAAATCATCTCCGGTTCACACTAACGGCTATGTCACTAGCTATGGGTCTTCGCAATGTGACTTTCCAAACCAGTTGGTGTGATCGGTTGCAGAGCCTTGCCGATGATTAATCAGAGCGCCGGATATCATCACCTGCAAGATCAAGAAACATAAAGAGTGAATTAACGCTAACCCGATTACAGCATTGCTAATGTGGTCAAATGCCACGTCAGCGGGTAAAAGCGGCAAGCAGCCGGACATAATAAGACTGGTAGTACAGCGAGGGCTCCGAGATCGCCCACGAGTTCGCCGGCCACGGGTCATTGTATTGAAGATACGACTTCGCTGCTGGCTGATCCAGCGGCGGCTTAAAGTTACGCTGGCATAGAGCGGCAGTGGGCGAGTTGTAGCAGCGATAACCGGGGGACCCGGGAGATGCGCTGCAACATGAATCGATCGAGAACTGTGGATTGGGCCCACCGACCAGGAAGCCAGGTGGTGGCCCCGGAAGTTGCTCAGTCACCCGCTGCCAACGTGTACCGCGAGCGAACCAGGTGTGAAACATTGTCGTCGCAGAGTGGCTGGCGCCGACTTGCGCCATGTTCGTTAAATAAACGAGCCCGAGCGGATTCACGCCATGAAGATAGTGTGCGTATTCCAACGCCGCGGCGAGCGAAGTCGCGGACCGCTTTGGATCCGCGTCGTAAAGAGCTGCCAACTGGAACAACCTTGCCTGCATGGTCTTTCCCTTGTTGCTGCCCCACGTGTAATCCTTCATCGGGGCGCGGTAGGGGTCCGTTTGCTCCAGAGAGGCCTGAAACGCCACTGAATCTCGCGTCAGGCTTGTCAGTAAAGCCTTGCGAATTGACGTTGCCACCTCCGCAGTCGCACCAGGGAGTTGCGCGTAATAGAGCAAACTGTCCACCGCTTCGACTTCCCACATTGAGGGCCCCCACGAGGGCAGCAGCGCGCCGTAGTTGGCGTCGGCAAACTGCTTGAACTGAGCCTCGCCGGTCATCTCGAAAAGGTAGATTGCGGCCTCGAAATGCGCGCGCAACCGATCGGCCTCGTTCATTTCCTGTTGCCCGGCAGCGAGCCCTTTTGAACCCGGCTGCTTCAACTCGTCGTTGTTGTAGTAGAGAACTTTCGGGTTCGCGGTCGCCCACGTCCATGCCGCCGTCGAGCGCTTTCTGAGATCGTCGCCGTATTGCCTGAGATCGGGCTCCGGCCGGGATGCAAAGACTTTCGAGGCATATGCATAGGCTGCCGCTCCCATCAGCGTCGCCGACGTGGTCGGAGGGCCGTAATGGCTATCCCCTTTTGCGTCAGACGGCGGGCTTGCGCTTGCAAGGCCCTGAACGCAAAGGAGAGAGCCGTCGGAATTCTGCATCCTGGCGAGCCAATCCAGACCCCATTTTACTTCATCGAGAATGTCTGGAATGCCGTTACCCGATTCCGGGATGCCGTAGTCATCGCTGAAGGCTTGAGGGTGCTCCTGGTAGGCTTGCAACAGCGTAATGATGTAGCGCGCCGCCCAGGACGTATATTTGTTGTAGTCGCCGGCATCGTACCAGCCGCCACGAAGATCCTTGATCAGCGATTTCGCGGGATTCGACCGCTGCCCCTCGTGCCACGGTTGCGTCTCGGGATCCTGTCCGGGACCGAGGTGGCTCGCCCTATCAGCCCAGGCCTTGCCTGCAAATTCCGGCTTCTTCTCGAACCCTGCCCGCTGATAGAAAAATGCACGAAGTGCATGCTTCATGACATCCTTGTAAACATGCTCATCGACTGAGAATTCCGCCGATCGAAGGCTTTTCTCGATGTCTACAACTGCATACTTGCCCGGCGTTTCGATCTCGGAGAAGTCGAACCACCAGACGTTGTCGCCAGAGGTCTGATCTGTTTTGCCGCCGTTCCACACCGTCGGCGCGCCCGCTTTGACGATCTTGCCAGTGGGAAGTTCGACCAACGCGTAGGATAGGCCGGGCGAAAATTTGACGCCACTGTCATAGCCAACCTGAGGAGCGCGTATAACGGCGACCTTCTTTGATTTTGTCGGATATCCGAACTGATCAATCACGATCATCGGAATCGGACCGTTGGGGCCGGTGGTCAGATTCCTCTTCCAGTCGGCGTCAGCAACACCCGATTGAACTGACCGTTGCTGCAGTTCGATCCCACCGACCTGAGCATAGCTCGTGGAAACACCAAACAGCATAGAAGCTATGAGGCACCAAGCACTGTAACTCACTCTAGGACCTCACCTCCTGCGCGGACGCTGGCGTCACGTCTCCAGCACGTACGGACCTCGCCTCGAACACCGTTACCCGCATCGATTCTCGTTCTCCAGCGCTCGGATCGGCAGCCGAATATTAAGGCGTGAGCGGTCTTAGGCTCACTTCTGATCGCTATAGTAATCGTACAAACGTTCACCCTTGTAACGCTCAATGCTCCGCAGTGAGGAAGGATCAACCTTGTTGAGAACGATGCACGCAATGCGATCCGTAAACGACGAAGCGTCCTCGAGACATTCAAGGACCATGCGCTGACTCGTTTTTCCCCACTCGACGACGAAAACGAAACGGTCGCAGTTTCGTGCGATCATCTTGTAGTCGACGACCGCCGAAATGGGAGGCACTTCGATGATCACCAAATCATAGGCCTCCCGTGCCGTATCGACCAGCTGCGTCATCTCCGCGCTTCCGAGCAACTCTGCCGCATTGCGCACCCGTTGGGAGATCGGACAGGGCAGAACGTCCAGATTTAATCGCTCCTTCCTTATCACGAATTTCGAGAGAGCCTTCGGTTCCGCCAGCGCCTCCTTCAGACCAATCTTCGCGTCCGGCGCTACTCTCTTGGTAAGCGATGGGTGGTGCATGTCTGCATCGACAAGGAGCACGCGCGTCGTCGAATTGCGTGCGAAATGTGCCGCCAGATTGGTCGCCACAGTCGTCTTGCCTTCGCCGGGAAGCGAAGACATGACACAAACCACTTTCGCACCCGACTTCACCTGAGCGCCATTTATCAGGGACCAGACACTGCGCAGCGTCTCGACGAACCGCGAATAGGGAGCGCTCAAAGCATACTCGCCGGTCTGTACGGCCGCGCGCTCTTCGGCGCCCTCGACCGCCGGCAAGACACCGCAGAATATCCCGGTCACGTCGGTCACCTGCTTGGGTGTTCTAAAGACACCGAAGGGGAAATCCTTCTTTAGGAGAAAGCAACCTCCCAGCAAAAAGCCCAAGAAAGACCCGCCGGCCAGAATTAACCAGCGCTTTTTGGAAGCCTCGGTTTGCGTCGGGGGTGCCGCACGCATCAAGACTTGGGCGTCCGGCATGATGGAAGGCTGCGCGTCAGCCCTGCTTGTCTCGCTAACATCCCGTAGCGCATTATCGTACTGGGCCCGAAGCGCGTCCGCTGCCTTCTCAAGCCCACGCAGTTCGCTGAGTACTTTACCCTGGTCCCCTTCGCTGCTTAACTCGCCCGAAACTGCCGTCGAGATCTGGTCATACCGGTCACGTGCAAGCTCGTACTCCTTGGTGAAATTTCCCGAGATGCGCTTCTGCTCTTCGGCAATCGCTTCGCGCACTTCATCCATGCGGGTGCGGATCTTGACCGCAGCCTGATGGTCTTTTCCGACACGCTTCTCGATATCCTTGGCACGTATTGAAAGACTCATGAGCTCCTGACGTTGCTTGGAAATGAGCTCGTTATCTGCCGTGAAAACAGCTGCTGCATCCGGATCCTTGGCGATCCGCTCCACTCGATTCTTTGACTCAGCCAGCGCGAGGCGTGAATTCGTCAGATTGGTCCCAAGAATGGCTAGATGACCGTGCGAAAGCCCGTCAATGCCGCTGCCCTGCAGTTTGTTGGCAGCCCTGAAGTCATCGCGCGCGCGCTCCGCTGCGAGGGCTTGCTGCTTAAGTTCTTCGACACGCTCCTGCATAACCTTGCCGGCCACCTTGGTCGATGAGACTTTGCTGGCAAGGTTGGCCTCCATGTAACTGTCGACGACCGCATTCACAATCGTTGCGGCCTTCACCGGATCCTTCAACGAAAAAGCAATCGAGATGACGCTCGGCACATCCTCCCTCGTGACTGTCAGATCGCGAACGACGTTGTCAAAGGCGATCTTCTCCGGATCCTTGCGCGGGCTCGCAGCCGGCTCTTTCGAGAAACCCAAGGCTTGGGCGGTGTTTCGAAGCAGACCGCGAACGTGCGAACTGGCGCCACCTTCGTTGTCCTTTTCTCCGACGAAATCAGGGTCGCTCGCTAATCCTAAAGTTCTAATGGCCTTCAACAGGATCCCTTCGGAGGAAATCACGTAGGTCTGCCCAAACGTGTCGTAGTCCTCGATAATAGGCTCGTTGCTAACCTTATTGGTCTGCATATACCGCGCTAGCGATCTCTCGAACGCGATTCGGGAGCTTGCCTTGTAGACAGGAGGCATCGTGGAAAGCACCGCCAACGCCGCAAGCAGCCCGAGGAACGTGCCCGCAACCATGTAGTACCAACCCCGGCGCGCGATTCCGGCCAGGTCCGCAATGTCGGGCTGTGCACGTCCCGAGGGCTTTTGAGAAACCTCGTCTGTCGTACCGTATTCAGTCGACATCATGGAATTGCCTAAACTCAATGATTGTAGCCGTCGCGATTATCATCACAGGCGGTTCACCGTCCGGACACAACATGCCGGTTGCCAACGGGGATCGCAGGCATAGTTGCACCTCCAGACTAGAGGCACAAGCCGCTGGAAAGCTCATCGCAACGATGAAGTTAATTATCAAGTTACGTAGTGTAAACAACGGCTAAATCCCGCATAACTAGTTCCCGCATAAAATGCCAAAGCTTGCAATGATGCCAGCGCACTGACTTGCATGAATATGAATTCATTTCATCTTCGAATTCGGCGATTGCAACGTCTGTTTCCCTGCACGCATGAGATCGGCAGACGGCTGGCCACCGGCCGCCAGCAAGCACAAAGACGCCGTTCGCACAGCGGCCTCATGTTTTACAGAGGTGCGCTAGCTAGGATCCTCCAGATCCTTGAATAGAAACTGCGCATCATTCAGTTCGTTGATGAAGCCATTGTAGTACTGCAGGTTGAATAACCCACTGTAAGCTTGCCCCTCGACAACGCTGGCGCTCAGTAGCGTCGCACTATCCGCAGCAAATTTCAGCAACGAACTGGTTAATCGGTTTAGTTGTGATCGCCCCTTGCACAACCGCACAAGCGAACGGATCAAGAAATGACGATCCAGAAACTCACGGTGGATCGTCGACAGCAGCCATTGTTGATTTCGATCTCGCGCGAATATCACGTCGTTGCGGCCATAGGAATATGCCATATCGAGCCACGCCCGATAGCTGCGGTCAGCAAAATGCATGCCTGCCGCTTTGATATTGAAGACAAATTCGAGGCCATCGCTCGCGAGCCGGTATGCAAGTTCAACATCCTCGGCGCGACGAAAATCCTCGTCGAAACCGCCCACGGCGAGAATATGGCTCCGGCGAACCGATGCATTGCCCGTATAAAATTGCCGAGCCGACGCTGACCAGTCCCCTTTCAGCATGGCCCTGTACTGCTTCATCAGCATCTCCTGTTCCCAGCGCACCCAAGGAGCCATTTCGAAGCCCTCCGGAGTGAGCAGCGGCCCAAGGACCACGACGTCGAGGCCTGCCTCGCGGTGTGAACGGGCATGCTCCTCCAGCAATGTCGGCTCAGGCACGACGTCGTCATCGATGAAGACAATAAACTCGCCGACCGCTGTGCGGACGCCCGCATTGCGCGCGGCCGCGGGCCCTTGATTGGCTTGCGTCAGCCACCGCAGCTTGATGGTAGTGCGAAGCGTTTCCAAATAAGCGTCGGTGCCGTCCGTCGAGCCGTCGGAGATGACAATGACTTCATAACCGTCCGATGAATAGGTCTGATTTTCAAAGCCCGCGATAACATGCCGCAGTCTGCCAAGACGATTGTACGTCGGCACCACGACACTAAAGTAGGGACGTTGCACAGGTTCGGCGCCTTGAATCTGTTGGCGTGAGCTCGACACAGGACCGGGGCCCAAACTCCGCATTCCATTTTCTGCAATCATTCTAGTATAACGCAAGCTCCTGCTATCACAACAGAACTGAAATTAATTGATCGGCCCATTTCATCGAGCTCTTATACCTAGGGCTTTATGCCTGCATTACAGAAGCCAAAGCCAGCAGCTTGGTTCTAGTGTCGCTTGTCGGCGTGAACCGCATCGCTTAGGTAACCGGCCAGCCGCTGCGAATAAAGATCGAGATTCATCTCGCATTCAATCAGCTTGCGTCCGTTTGCGCCCAATCTGTCGGCTTCCTCCAAGTCGGATAGCAACCGGCGTATCTCGGTGCGCAAAATCGCGGGATCTCCTGGCGGCACGTAGCGCCCGTTTTCCCCATCGACCACGACATCGGTTTGGCCGGGAACACGGGAACAAATCACCGCCTTTCCCATCGCCATGCCTTCCAGGATTGCAGTAACGCCAGCCTGGAACTTTACGTTCTCCAGCGGCATGACCAAAAAGCAACTGTCGGCGTAGAGCTGACGCAACTCGTACTGTGTGAATTTCCGCACTATGACGTTGTTCGGAATGTTCGATGTCGCAACCCCCTCGGCATGTTTGGCCCAAGGCGACGCGGCAGCGATCACGACCTGTACGTCGATATCCGCTACTGCGCGCAACAGGGTTTCATAATCGCGACGTTCCAGCCCCACGGCACAGATCTGCAGACGCGCTGCGCGACTTGACGTGACCCTGTCGGGTGAGAAAAATTCCTGGTCGACCATGAAGGGGGTCCACAGCACTCGATCTTTATTGAGTTTCCAGCGTTCCATTATGAACCGTTGTTGCCAACGGCTGTAGGCTATAAAGCGATCAATAGCGCTTTGCACGCCCAGCCAGTCCAGAAAGGCTGTCTTCTTTGGCTCGGAAAGGACATGCACGATCATTAGATGGCACGGCCGCGTGCCAGGTGTGAACTTAAGAAACGCGGCCAGCGGAAGCCCAACTTGCTCTCCATCTGTAACGATCGCCTGACAACTTTTGCGGATCTTCCAGCAGGCGTAGGCCAGAACCACATTGGGACCAGCGAGCTTCTCAAGCACCGTGCCCACTCGACCCGCGATCGTTCGCGCCGCGGCATAGTCGAGAAGCTCGGCATTGAAGCTATTCGCGAGCTCCAAGTAGTCGGCTCTTGGACGCTTTCCGCTCTCGATCTGTTGGCGAATATCCGCAGCAATAACGCCCGACACCGTCAACACCACGCGCTTGCTCATGTCATCGGGCCCCGCCGTTACCAGGCGCACTGTTTAGACGAACGCACTACTACCATCTCTAAGTTTCGGAGTTCTGCGCCCCCGCGGAGGCCGGAGTCCCGTTTTGTGGTAGGGTTAATGATGCACAAATTCGTTAGCACCATGGCCTTTGTCCTGCGCGTTTTTGCTTAACCTACCATCTGATGCCGGGCAGCCGAGCCAGTGGCAGTCCTCGCCCACGAGACGTGGACCGACGTCACGCCCGTCGGGGCCGAGCTGGTGAATGTGCTCTCGTGCTAGAATTACGGCTCGGTCACCCATGGCGGCCGATCTTAAGCGCCGGAACTTCTTGCGCAGTTTCATTGTCAAGGCGTTTGGAAGTCGGTCGACTATGGCCTCACATGGTCCGGCCCGATCAATTCCGGGCATGGCGGAACCGGGGTCATTGGCGCGGGAGGTCGCGCCACAGGGCCCGGCTGGACAGCCTCCAATTCCTTATTCGGCCGGGCGTTCGCGGCACCGGAGTAGCTTTCTGGAAATCTAACTATTGCGGCGTGAGTGGACCAGCTGTCGTGTGGCGCCTGGCGGGGACTACCAGGGTTTCTAACGCGCCCGTCGTCAATCCCTAAGATCCAAATCATTTGCTCATGACCGGGCATCAGCGGAGCTCGATTGTTCAGAGCTTTGATGAAGGATGACATGGGTCTGCAGTCCCGATCTCTGACGGCATGAATCAGAGTGGCGGCACGGTCTTCATCTTTTTCAGTGATACCGGCGCGCCGGGACGACGGCCGATACATGGATCTGGACCGCCGAGGCCACCGGCAGAAAACTCGGAACGTGGCGGACGAGCAACCGGGGTTGCACGTGGACAAAGGTCGAAAGCAACGAGCACCCACACCGGCAGATGCAGATCTCGACAAGAGCGGCATCGCCTTCATGCCTGGTTCGATTTGGAACTCCGGCGCTGGAGTCTTGAAAAGCACCGATTACGGCGAGAACTGGAGCCGCGTCGGCATCGCTACGGATCAAGCCGTTGTCTTCGGCACACCAAAACGCGTCTAAGCGATGGGCGCGTGGGCATGCGACGGCTGCCTGCTTGACCCCGCACTTTAGTCGGCGCGATAGGCGCGCATGTTAAGTTCGCCTGCGATGACGATCGGACCGGCGCGGGCAGCGACAGTCTTCGACAGCACCAACTACAATTGGCACACAGGGCTGTGGCGCTTCGTCGAGTGGGCGCGCTCCGGCTAGTCAGCGCGGAGCGCCGCTTGTCAGCCGTGGGGGGCGTCCGCGCCGCACGGCCGGCACGGCACCGACCGGCGTCGCAACACGCACCGAGCTCAGCAATGAAGAGCGCACTGTTTCTGCGGTCACGATAACGTAAAGTAACCAGAAATGCGTCAGGACGAGCCAGCTGGAATCAAGCAGGTTGCTAAGCACTGCAAATAGCTGGACGGAAAGATACAACCCTGCGCGCACCGGATCTACGCGCCTCACTCGCTCGATCAAATGGAGGGAGGAGTAGATAAGCACCAGGAAAATCCAATAACCGATCCGACCTGTCTCGAGCTTCAGTTCCCTATACCCACTATGGCTCGACGGCATAAATTTAATGAACCCCGGCGCCTCATTCTGGGGTGAATTCGGTACGAAGTAATATGAATGGAACCCCCAGCCGAACCAGGGTCTTTGAGATATCTGATATTCGATGAACGACCATATTCCCGTGCGGCCCGTAAGCGTGGCGTCCCCGTACAGCCTATATCCCAACCGTTCGATCGGATTGGACACAAGCATGGACGTGACCACGACAGCGGCGACGATAAACGCCGGCGTCAGCCGGGTTCTTTTGCAAACCATCAACATCAGCCACGAAGCAACCAACGCGATGATAGCAAACGCTAACGCGCTTTTCGATTCGCTCTCAAATACTAGCCAGAATGCCAAGCCTATCGTGACAGGGGCAACAATACGCCGCCAACCGCCCTGAAAAAACTCATAGCTCGACAGAATAACGCCGATCGCGGCAAGCAGACCCAACTCCTGCTTGTGGGTAAAATATCCGGGATGACCGATCGGAGACGGCGGGGTCGTCAGGACATAGACAGCGCTGAGCGCAAGCGCGAGAACGTAAAAAAGATATACGCCTTGAATTGCATACCGCCCCGCTGCGGAAATCGCGTATGGCGCGACGACAACGATCAACGCCAGCACCTGCACCACCAGCCGACTGAATGCGAAGTCCGGGCTGAAGGCCCATGTCACGCTTGCAGCAGCGAACACAAGGTAAGCGATCAGGCTCGCGATCGGCAGTGAACGGAAAAACCGGTAGTCAATCTGCGTACGATTCAGAAAAACCAGCGTTAGTACCAGCACGGCCAAAATGGGCCAGAACAGGATATTCTCGACCCGCCCTTTCCCATCATCAGGAAAAAACGGAAGGATCAGCAAAATGTAACAAATTGCGAACGCCGGCATGATTGCCAGCAACGTCATGCTCGGAGAACCATGTTTGGCGAGGCGCGACTTCCCCGCACGATTAATAAGATTTGGCATTCCGAACCACACTTCCGGTCGTAAAAATACCGCGTCGGATGTTCGCATCGGTTACACTGGCAACCGCGGGACGGACCGAACGGAGCGAAACGGTTACCGGTGATCGTCGCCGTTGTCGACCTCTGCGGCGTTCTCCAGAATTTCCCGCATTTTACGCAAAGTTTGCAGCGTTGGCGAGACCGGCGTCAACATTCGAAGATTAACCCTGCAACGTCGAAGACCCTCAAAACCGTTGATTGGAAACCATTGACTATTTCTGTTTACCGCAAACTGCCGCGATATCTGCTCGACCATGAAGTTGGCTGCTTCGCCCTTGACGAGGTCATTGATCGTCTCTACGCCCTTGGTTACAGGCTGATTTAGCAGCCGCCTCGGTGCGTTTCGCGCTCCTTAGGGGAAGTGATCCGTGATTAAGATTCGTGACGTGCCCTACAGTTTATGGGCAACGGCCTTGTTTCGATTGGCGGGTGCGCGATCCGCCGTCGTGACTGTAGATGGGCGGCGCCCGATAATTCTCACAGGCGGGTCCATTAAGTGTGGACGCTTGCTCCTGCGCTGCAAAACCATCCCAATCGAGTTGGGCGCCGGCTCAAAAGGCTCCCTCGTGCTTGGCGAGCGTGTCTTCATCAACACGGGTGCTACGATTGTGGCAAATCATAGCATTATAATCGGTGATGATTGCCGGCTTGGGGATTTGGTGGCCATTTTTGACTCTGACTACCATCCCCTGGAACCGTCGCGCCCTACCCGGATCGCGCCAGTTCGTCTGGGTGTCAACGTTTGGGTCGGTCGATCCGCAACAATCCTTCCCGGCGTGACGATCGGGGACCACGCCGTGGTCGCGGCCGGATCAGTCGTGACAGAGGACGTTCCGGCGAGAACTGTTGTGGCCGGCGTACCAGCGCGGCCGGTTCGGAGCTTAGATATCCCAGATGGCTGGCGCCGCGATTGAAAAGTCGCCGTGCCGACTAAGAGATGCGGGCGCGGCTTTCTTCCCCCGGCAGCAAGGCCCACGTGCGTTCGGGAGTGCCGCGCGCAAGAAATTCCGCGACCTCCACTCCCTGCATCACGCAATGATCGGTATTCCCGATTTCGTAACGCCAAGCACCGAATCGGCCACGCGAATAAATCCCCTGCTCGGTCAGCCACGGATGGATGTCAGCCAAAGCCCGGTCGCGCCCCGTCGTGGGCACGGGATACGAATAAGGAACGCGCAGCAACTGGCGGCTAACGATCTCGTTTTTTGCTTGCTCAGCCGAGAGAAGCTTGCTGCTCACCATGCCCTTGATGGTACGGTCGACCACGTCGTCGGCATTTTCTTGCTTGAAACTTGATGCCGATACTTCGGCGAGCAGCGAGAAGTGATCCCCGGGCGGCGTCATCTTGGGCGAATAGTTTGAAAGGTACGTGACACGATAGAACGGTGAGTCTGATTCCGGAAAATACATCCAGCACTTTGTGCTCGGGCAAGGACCGGCGACGCCAATACCAACAAACATACCCTCGGTATGATGCAAATCCTGCGTCGCAGCGATAACCTCCGCGGGGCAGCCGATGATCTTCTTTACCAGTTCCTTCAGCGGCATGGTGTTGATGAGAAAATCATAGTTGATCGAAAGACCGCTCGTGAATGTCACCGATTTGGCGGCCGGATCGATAGCTGCCACTTCCTGTTTGAGGTTAACCGGCTTCGGCAGAGCGGCGGCCATACGATCATAAAGCATACCGGTGCCGAGCAACGGAAACTTGAATTTGTTGTTGGGCCCCCACGAAACGTCATCCCGGTTTTCGAGGAGATTCTCGAGGATGCGGCCAACATCGACGTTTGGCACCCGGTCACCCTGCCAGGAGGTCGACATCATTTCGAGCGGATGGGCCCAGACCTTGAAATTGTACGGCATCATGAAATGCTTGGCGATGCCAGCGCCAAACACCGAATTGATCCAATTCTCGAAGTTGTCGCGGGTCAGGCTGCTCTTCTGGGCCTCGATGATGCCCATGATACACTCATGAAAAACCTTCGGCGGCAGGCGATGGATGTTGTTCTGGAATGGATACGGCACATAGCGATCGAACATCCACACCCATGCTTCGCGCATATGCTGATCATAGTCGCCGTGCAGCATCTTCTCGACGAGATCGTCGAAATAGCTGTAGTGGCTGAACATGACGTGTCCGCCATGATCCCAGATGAAGCCATGTTCATCGGTGTAGCTGGAGGCCAGACCGCCAACATGGTCGTCACGCTCGAACACCTCCCAGTCTTCGTGACCAAGCTCGGCCAGCCGATATGCCGCACCAAGTCCCGCGGGTCCCGCGCCCACTATAACGATCTTCTTTCCCACGCGGAACTCCCCATCATTGTTTCTCAGTGTACAGCAGAGTGGTCCGATCAACGCCGAACTTGAGCCCGCCGCGGACGCCCTGAATAAAGCCCGAAAGATAATCGATTTCGGCGGCGCGACGCCCGAGCGCGCATCTGACGGCAATCTTGGCGGTTACTTTGCAAACAGTCTTAGCAATCAGCCAAGCAGCGTATGGATCTCCGCAACGCACATGCTTGGAATAGAACGCCCCGTCGCCAAAGCCGTAAGCACGCAGCAGACCCGGCCAATCTTCGCGCTCCCGCCGACCATCGTGGCGGACGATCACCTCGGGCCGTAAGAGTATTGGGGCGTCGCGGCGGTAAGCTCGATACGCGAGGTCGAAGTCTTGAGAGGATTTGAGCGGCCCGCCACCCCCAAGCGCCTCATCAAACGTGCCCGCTCGTTCGAACAGCGAGCGCCGAGCCGCAAAATTCGCGCCCATCCCAAAAACACGAAAGCCGTTTGCGCGATCCAGCCGTTCCGCCTTGTCGATGCGCAGGAGCGGCGTCAGTTCGGTCCCTCCGTCTTTCGGATAAGCTGGAACCACTTGACCGTACATTAACTCGCCGTCGCACTGCTCTTCGAAGGCCGTCACGATCTTCTCGATCCAGTCCGAAGGCACAAGGCAGTCGTCGTCGGTAAAGGCGATGATCGGACCTGACGTACTCGCGATGGCCAGATTGTAGGCGCGCGACAACCCCGATGTGTTCATTCGCTGATAACGGACCCGGCTGTCACGCTCGCCGATCTGCCGCACTATCGCCTGGGTCTCGTCGTTCGTGCTCTGGTCGATGATCGTAAGATCGAAGTTCGAATAAGTGTTGGCCAACACAGTTTCAGCGGCGTTCCCGATCTTATCAGGCCGATTTCTGGTGCAAATGACGGCTGAAACAAACGAGTGAGAGCTGTTTTTCATATCGCTTCTTGCATTAAATGGCGCGCTCGGCGCGCGGATTAGGGCTACGGAGCCACTAGCCTAGTCGCCGTTGGAACAACGGCCTGTTTTAAAAGGTACAGAGTTCGGGCGGATGCCCTACCATCACGACTCAATCTATCACGACACAATTGACCCCGCGACAATATCGTAGGAATATCGTTAGCGTGTGAACATCCGCTTTGACCGCATTGTGCACCCGCGAACAAACAGATGTAAGACTTGGCACTGCGCTTGCGTCAAGCCCCTAACCCCAAGTTCAAAGGATCAGTGCCGCTTTCACATGCAAGTCACGCGGCCATTCTGATTTTAAGGTTAAGTTGTTCCCTAAAGACACACCGTTACACATCTCGCCGCACATCATCTGTTGCGGAAGGGCGAGGCTTGATCTTCTTTAGCTCCGTGGCACCAGCGGCGCCGCGGGCTTGAGCGCAAATCAATTGGCGGAGCGTGAACCGAATTCGCCTCCATATTAACTTTGACTTCTTGTTGGCCTCCATCAGCCGTCAGGCGCCGATCGCCTCGCCATAGGCGCAAGCTTGTTGCGCACCATCTCCACCGCAAGTCGCAGATCGCTTGGCAATACAAGCCTTGTGAGCATCGCCATCACTGCGAAAAGCAGGGCAAAGAGCGGCGTGAGATACAATAATCCAAGCGGGTGCAACATCGACAACGGCAAAACCGTGCAAAGAGATGCCAGACAAGCTCGAATTACATTGTGCGTTACGGCTGATCCGACTGCGCCTTTTGGAAGTAACACCAGGCATGCAATCATCGCGGGTATCTCGGCCACGCCGGCGATGATCACAAGCGCAATGGCTCCGTTTCCGAACCGCTGCTGCCAATAACCAATCAGCAACCAATTACAAACCACACAGACAAAAATTCTGACGATGCTGATGACGGCCATCGCCTTGTTCCGACCGACCGCGTTCATAGCGGACGCAAGCACGAACACGAGAAAAAGCAGCGGCACAAAAAGAGCGCTTACCCGCAAGATCGACGCGGTTTCCACGAAGCGGCCATGCCCGTATATGATCGCAACCATATGGTCTGCAAACAGATATAAAGCCGAGGAGGTAAATGCAGCCGCGATGAACATAACCCGACCGGTTGTATCGATGATGCGGCGAAGATCCGGCAAGGAGCGCGACGCACGCGATAGCGCCGGAAATGTCGCTGCCAGCAAAATCATCGCCGGCGAGGTCACGATGCCCAATATGGTGTTGGACGCGCCGTACCATCCTACGACCGCCGCGCCCGCCAGCGCGGAGAGCATCATGATTTCGATAAAGGGCTGCGACGCAATCACAAGCGAGAAGGTAGCAAGCGGCGCCCCGTGTTGAACGAGTTCGCGAAGCACATTCGTCACGGGCGCAGCTACTTTAATATTTAGGCGCAGGGCAGCGATTGCCCCGATCAACAGGATCGTAACGCCACCGACGGCCTGCATCAAGATTACCTCAGGCAGCCCGCCCCCCAAGCGCAGGGCAATAGTGGTCGCTACCAGCATCGTCGCCTTGCCGACGATATTGACAGATGCGTCGACATCCATTCGATCCTTGCTGCGCAATGAGCAAGCAAATGGAGCGAATAGCGTGGCCGGTATCCCGGACAGCATGGCCAGCAGCGCCAGCACGACAATCTGGCCACTATATCCCAGAGGCCCCGCGACGGCGACACCAACGGCGGAGAGAACGACTACCGCTACGAGCCGAATTAACAGCGCGCTTCCAATCAACCTGGGTTCGTCAGTGCGCCCTCGCGCCATTTCCCTTACGAGATATGTCCCCTGGCCCCAATCAACAATGACGTATGCAAATGAGCTGATGGCGAAAACGGTGTACAGGATACCAAGCTGCGCAGGCTCCAATGCTCGTCCAATGACGGCGCTGAGAAGGATCCCGAGAGTCGTCGATGCGATTTGTCCGATTCCAAGGTGAGAAACGTTGCGAATGATGAGCCTGGTGGTATTTGATCTCACGGACGGCTCCGAGTGTGGCAAAGCGTAAGCTCAGCTGGGTCACACCGTATATCGAGATTTCTCGACGCATCCAAGGTAAATACGGCCGGATTTCGGCGGCCTGGGCGCACGGTTAACCTTCCGGAATCGCAACGGCGTTGGCCGCTTCAAGCCCGTTAACGGGAGCGCAAAACCAAGTTTTATGCGCTATCACCGGTGAATTTCATAGTCGCTCTGTCGACCCGAGTGCGCAATCCGGCAATAAACCCCTCCACGAAGGCCGTGATGCGTACGATTCCGCGTGGCTGGCGAAGACAAAGCATGTCTTTGATCGGCGGCCACAGCGCATAGATCAAAAATTCATGCGCGGGAATGTACATCAGTTCGATGCGACCGCACTTGAGAAACTTCGAGTATGCGGCGCCTATGCCGAGGAAATTTCTGCGAGCGAGCTGCGGGCCTTGCTGCCAGCTCCGGAATCCGAAATGCTTCACGGAAATCGTCGACGTCTCGAAGACGTGGTGGCCTGAGAGGAGCGCCCGTATTGCAATGTCACGGTCGTCACAGTCGTGAAATTTGGAGCCTGGGCCGAGCATAGGGTCGAAGCCGCCGAGTTCTTCGGTCATGTCGCGCCTTACGGCAATGCCAGCCCCTAGACCACGCACGTGTCGCGCATCTTGCATTGAGGTTAGCATTCTGTCGCCCGTACGAACGAAGTCAGGAACAAAACCGGCGGCCCGGTCGTACTCGCCGGCCTCGACACAACAAAACGCAACCGCGACTTTGGGGTATGTGATGAAAACTGAAGCGAATTCTTCGAGCCAGTTTGGCGGGACCGTGCAATCATCGTCCGTGAGCGCGATGATCGAGCCCATGGTCTCTTGCAGACCCGCATTGAGCGCATCCCCTTTGCCGATGGTTTTGCTTCTCAGGTACTTCAGGCGGAGATCGGGCCCAAGCGATTCCAGCGCCTTGAAGGTCTCGTCGTCTTTGCTTTGATCGACAACCACAAGTTCAAAATTGGGGTGCGAGTTCGCCAGGATTGACAATACGGTGTCCACCACCAAGCGTCCGCGACCGTAGGTGCAGACGAGTGCTGATATCAGCGGCGCTCTCATCTTGTCCCAGCTGCCAGCCCACCCATGTCGGCAACTAACGGAAGTATCGAGTTAGGCACGCCGAACATTCCCATCCCCCGCCTTGCCTTTTTCCTATCAACAATGCACACATAAAAATGTGACCAAGCTTCGACGCATGCGCTCAGCGCAAATCTACTAACCGCCCTTTCTCTTGCCAAGAGCTTAAGGCTATTCTCGCTGGATTTCATGGTCTCCTCCTCGGATAGTCGAACGCGGGTTCTCTTCATCAATTCGGCGCTTCTGGCCGGCGCCGACACGTGGATCCATTTCCTGCTCCTGCGCAACTTGCCGCAGGGCAAATTCGAGCTGCACGCTGCGGGGCAACCGGGATCGCCTGCGCCGGCTTACGACGAGTTACGAGCGATTCCCGGCATCGCGCTGCGTCCGACCAACTTTGGACCATCGCTTTGGAAAAAATCCAAACTCCAGAAGCTGATCGACCTCGCCCGCGGCTTGCCGGCCGCAGCGGGAAGTTTGTTGGGGCTCGCCGCATACATCCGGCACCACCGGATAGAAATCCTGCATTCCACGGACCGACCGCGCGACGCCATCGCATGCGTGGTCCTTGCGGCCCTCACGGGTGCCAAGGCCCTCATCCACGTGCACGTAAACCACGGCGATTGGATGGGCCGCGGGGTCAATTGGGCATTTGGCCGGGCGGATGCTATCGTCGGCGTATCGAGCCACACGGCGCGCTCCTTTGTGGAGGCAGGTTATAGGCCGGACCGCGTGCATGCGGTTCTCAATGCGATTGACCCTTCACGTTGGGACCCGTCGCTGGATCCAGCCCCGGGGCGCGCATCGCTCGGGGTGCCGCATGGGTCACCACTCATCGTGAGCGTGGCGCGGCTTTTCCGTGGGAAGGGACACTTCGAACTGGTGAGCGCACTCGCGCTGCTCAAGCCCAAGCATCCGAACGTACGGCTTGCGATTGTGGGCTCGGACTACCCGGCCGACAGCGGCACGACCCGGATGCTCAAGGAGCACGCGAGCAAACTCGGCATTGGCGAGAATGTGATATTCACCGGCCAACGCTCGGATATCGCGGCGTTAATGGCGGCCTGCGACGTCTTCTCGCTTCCGAGCTTCGAGGAGCCTTTCGGACTTGTCTTTGCCGAAGCGATGGCGATGAAGCGACCCGTCGTGGCTCTGACCAACGGAGGCACTCCGGAGGTCGTTGAGCATGGCAAGTGCGGCCTGCTCTCCGCTCCTGGCGACATCGATGCGCTGGCGGCCAATCTGCTCCGACTGCTGGACGACCCCGCGCTGCGCACTCAATTTGGAGAGTTTGGCCGCTGGCGGGTCGAACAGCACTTCACGCCGCAGCGCATGGCGTCAGACTTTGCTGCGCTTTATGCGCGCATCTTGGCGTGAAGCAATCTTTTTCGAGCATCGTTATTGCCTTGCGCGCGAAGCCTACCGAACCACTGAGCGGATGAACAAATAGCTCTTCCCCAGCGCGGGTAGGGAGGCAAAAGCGCGTTCCTTCAACCGCCCGCTAAGGTTCTGAGTGTAGCGGTTGGTAAGCAACGTGATCTTGCCGCCATGCGCAGTGTAGGGGTCGGCAAGATCGCTGCCGCCATCTTCCCAGGTGAAGGCGAGCATTGGGCGGATCGCCTTGCTCTTGTTCGGCATCCCGCGGTGCCAAACCGAAGACAACCGGATGATCACGTCGCCGGCACTCATGCGCATGCGAAGCGCCGGCTTGCCGGAGAGTGCGTACTGCCAATATTTGTATTCGCGCAAGTGAGTGCCAGGAACAGCTTCCATCGCGCCATTCTCGAGGTCAGTATCGACGGGCGCGACGTTGACGATGATGAAAGGCGTTGCGACATTGCCATCAGCGTGCGGGTTCTGTGCGCTGCTGTTCGGCAGGTTGAGATTGCACCCGACATTGGGCATGCGCGTTGCGGATGGCGAAAGTTTCCTGACGAAATCGAAGACGCCGTATTGCTCAAGCTCGTCGTACACAAATCGCGACTGTGCGCCTGGGAAGCAGTTGAGGTGGCCGCTGATCGTGCCACCGCCCGAGAACAGTTCGCCTGCTGCACGGGCGCGGGTGTATTCAGCTCGCAATTGTTCCGTCAGTGCCGCAAGCCGCGACTTTGAGATCACGTTCGGCAGTTTCACGTAACCATCGCGTGCAAAGGCCGAACTTAAATCCTGCATTTGATTGCTGAGCTGCGTCATCGACGGCCCCCTTTTAATATTCTACCTTCCTGGATGAAGACAAATAGCCATGGTATATCGATAATTCAGCGGAAATTCCATCGCAGGACCTTCGCAAAGATAGCGTCTTAAAGACTGGCGCGCCAGTCCCTGCTCGGCCTGCAGCAGCCCGGTCGGGACCGTTTTCAATCCTGGGTTAACCGAAGGCGCCGCGGTCGTATCGCCCGCAGAATTAGTAGATGTCAGGACGTTCATAATTAACCAGAACTATGGAGAGCGTCGGTGCTAAAACCAAATCGACGGGCTACCAAACCCCGGCAAAACTGCTAAATTGGAGCCACGCGAGGGGAGCGGTTTCGTTCATAAAGCAAAGCTTAAGTGAGTTCCATGGCCTCAATTGAATACAACCAAGTAACGGAAAGCGCCGCTCACACCGCGATCGGTCCGGTGCAACCTGAGATTTCAGATCTTGTAGGAATTGCCCGTCGGGGCTGGTTTTTTATAGTCGGTGGGGGGCTGTTCGGGCTGCTCTGTGCGACGTTGATGGTCTCCGCCATGCCTCCCGTCTACAAGGCAAGCTCCCGAATTGCGTTCGAGAGAACGCTAGCGCGGTATATGCAAACCAATAAGGTTAGCAACGAGCCCATCATCGACGACTATGACACGATGGGTCAGACCTACGTGATTTCTTCCGAAGCAATTCTGTTGAAGGCCATTAGATCTTTAGGACTAGCGAGCGACCCTGATTTCGTCGGAGAAAAGGACAACGAAGGTGGCGCCAGTTCGCGCATTCGCGGTCTGCTTCGAAACACCGCCCAAGCCTTGGGTTTCTCGAAAGAGCCGGCTGCGAGCCCGCGCAAGGATCCG
>JAIEPP010000453.1 GCA_019748335.1 Xanthobacteraceae bacterium | reverse complement strand
GTTGGATGATCCGGCGCCCCGATCGCTGGGGATCGCCGCAATGATAGCCTGGATCTGTGCACTCTGGTCGACGCTTCTGCGCTGCGAGCCGTCGATTGTCAGGGTTGATCAGATCACTCCGGTCGATTTGAGTTTATGCAGGTCGAGTTCGTCACAGCCGGTCTCACGCAAGATCGATTCCGTATCCGCACCTTTGGGCGGCACACCCCGCCGCCAGCCGTTGAAGGGGTTTTGCGAGAAGCGTGGAGCCGGCGCGGCCTGCAAGATGCCGTCGAGCTCGGTGTAGATTTGGCGCGCTGCCATATGGGGATGCCGAGCGGCCTCCGCCGGGTCGTTCACCGGAGCGACGCAGGCGTCGGTTCCTTCAAGGATGGCGCACCACTCGGCGCGCGTTCTTGTTGCGAAAGTTTCCGCCAACGCCGCGCGCTGCCCGGGCCAGCAAGCTTGGTCCGTCCGACTTTCAAATCGAACGTCGCCAGCAAGCCCAACGCGTTCAAGCATTTCTGTATAGAAATGAGGTTCAAGGGAGGCCACGCTGATCCAGCCGCCGTCTGAGCAGCGGTAAGTATTGACCCAGGGGCCGCCATCAAAATAGTGAACGCCGCGCGCAAAGTTCCCATGACTGCCGGCGAACGCGCTAAGCAGCAGGTTCATCGTGTGGGCAGAACCGTCGACGATGGCGGCGTCGATCACTTGCCCGCGGCCGCTTTGGCGCGCCTTCAGAATGCCGGCCAGCAGCCCGACCGCAAGATAGAGCGCACCACCTCCGACATCCCCGATAAGGGTCGGCGGAGCAACGGGAGCGACGCCCGGCGGACTTGAGTACCAGAGAGCCCCTGATAACGCCGTATAGTTGCTGTCGTGCCCTGCCGAATGGGAGAGTGGGCCCTGCTGGCCCCAGCCGGTCATGCGCCCGTAGACCAGCGGGGGGTGACGCGCCAGACAGATATCAGGTCCCAGACCCAGTCGTTCCATCACGCCAGGACGCATGCCTTCGATCAGGGCGTCGGCTCGCTCCAGCATCCGCAGTACCACCGCGACGGCCTCGGGCCGCTTCAGATCCAGTGCGATAGAGCGCTTTCCACGGTTGACAATGTAGGCTGGCCGCGGCGCGGGCGCCGACTCGGTTCGGCGCTCCACGACGATCACCTCGGCGCCGAGGTCGGCCAGGAGCATCCCGCAGAACGGGCCGGGGCCGAGACCGGCGATCTCGACGACGCGCAGGCCCTGGAGGACCGACATCCTAACGTCCTTGCCAGACGGCCGGACGTTTCTCGGCGAAGGCCGCCAGCCCCTCCCTCATGTCGAGCGACTCCAATAGTGGCTGCACAATCAACGCCTGCCGCTTCCACGCCTCTGCGTCGGTCCATCCCTCGCTGGTTGACGTCCAGGCGATTTGTTTCGCCATCTGCACCGCCAGCGGACCGTTGGCGGCGATGATCTGGGCGATCCGAATGGCCTCGGGCAGGCTCTCGCCAGGCTCGACCAGCCTGTTGACGTAGCCGTGCCGATGCATCTCCTCGGCTGATTTTGGCTGCGCGGTCAGCAGCAACTCCATCGCGATCTGGTACGGTAGCCGGCGCGGCAATCGAAAGCACGCACCGCCGGTTGCCACCAAACTCCGCTTGGCCTCGAAAAGCCCGAAGACCGATGCCCGAGAAGCCACGATCAGGTCGCAGCAAAGGGTCATCTCCATTCCGCCGGCCAGTACCTGTCCATCGACCGCGGCAATCAACGGTTTTGACGGCGGGCGCTCCATGATGCCGAACCCCCCGCGCGTCTTCGACATTGCGATCTCTCCCTTCGCGGCGGCCTTGAGATCCTGTCCGGCACAGAAGACCGGTCCCGCTGCTTGAAGAATGGCGACGCGCTGTTCAGGGTTGGCCTCGTACGCGTCGAACACGGCCTCGAGTTCCAATGCCATCGGTTTGTTGAAGGCATTGCGGGCTTCCGGCCGATCGATCGTGATGATGAGAATATTCTCGCGCACTTCGGTTCTGATGAAAGTCATGCTGTCTCGCCAGTTGGAGTTCGAGATGATTGCCCAGGGAGAATGACCTCACGCCCGACAGTGATGCGCTTCATTGCGAAGTCGAGTAGCCACCATTGACAGCGAAGGTCTGGCCGGTGATCCAGCTCGATGCATCGGATGCCAGGAACAGGATCATATTCGACGCATCGCTGGGCTGTCCCACCCGCCGAATGATGTAATGGCGGAGCATCTTCTTCATCGCCGACTCGTCGCTCAGCATGGGGGCAATGGTCGGCGTCATGATGGTCGCCAGCGATACCGAGTTCACCCGGACGAGATGAGGTCCAAGCCCTTTTGCCAAGGCTCGAGACAGTCCGGACGCACCGGCCTTCGCGGCCGAATAGACCGCCAAAGCAGCCTCTCCGACGCGGCCGGCATCCGATATGACGTTCACCAGGCTGCCGCCGCCGCTCTTGATCATGATCGGGATTGCAGCTCGCGACACGTTCAACACGCCGAACAGATTGGTGCCCAGCCACTTGTCCCATTCCGATCTGTCTGATTCCCAGAATGGCGGCGCCGAAGTATCGCTGGACGTTCCTGCGTTGCCTGCATTGTTGACGCAGATATGGAGGCCGCCGGCGTCCCTTGCCGCGTTACCGATGATATCCAGCATCTGCGCAAGGTCGGTCACGTCGCCTGCCAACGGGATTCCCTTGCTGCCCAGCGCGGCGACCTCGGCCGCCACTGCTTGTGCGCGCTCCGCGTGAAAGTCATTCACCAAGACCGCCGTGCAGCCTTGAGAAGCGAAGTCGAGCGCTACTTGCCGACCCACGCCTTGCCCCGCACCGGTGATCAGCGCGACCTTGCCTTTGAGATCGAGCACATTCTGCATTGCCGCCTCCCTTACTTCCGTCCACTGGCACGACGATCGCCTGGGTAGGCTGTGAAGGCGCCTCTGACTTCCAGGCAACCTCATCTGCTCGCCGCGCGCCAACCAATTTAGCAGGAATGACGATATAGTCAATAAAATGACGATGCAGTATATCATATATATGGGCCAATGGGATGGCGCAGTGCGCAAGCTGGATCGAGAAGTCGGTTGACCTGACTTAAAAGTCATTAGTATAATCGGAAAAGTCACTGAACGATTTTCGTACAGGACAGGATCAGGGAGGATTGCAGTGCGCAGAATTCGCGGCGCGACCACATACGTCGCGCACAGCTTGACGTTCGCCGAACGCACGCAAACCCATCGGCGCGAGCATGCTGAAACGGTTTCGAGCGATGGACCTTATCGGCAGCGCAGGTCTGACAAATCTTCTGACTCAAGCGTCGTCCTCCCGCGGCGCAACCTGGCCGTCAGCCCCCGATTGGGCTGACGGCCTCCTTCGAGGCAATGACCATTTCGACGCAAAATTCCGAGTTCAAGTCAGCTGAACCGCCTAAAGTGATACGAACCAGCCTTTCGATCCGGAGAGCCACATCATGAGAGTGTCGGACTATTTGGAGATAGCTGCGCAGCGCTACCCCGATGCAGAGGGATTTGTCTTTGATACGACGCGGCTCACCTTCCGGCAGGGCCGGGACTATGCCCACGCTATCGCCGCAAGACTTCAGGCGACCGAGGGGCTTGGCGAAGGCGCTCATGTGGGAATCCTTTCGCGGAACGATCCTCGCGTCACGCTGGCAATGCTGGGCGTGAACTACGCCGGTTGCGCATGGATGGGACTCCACGAGCACAACAGTCCCGCGGCCAACGCCAAGGTTGCGGAATTCGCGGGTTGCGATCTGCTGTTTTTCAGCAGCTCTTTGGAAGAGGACGTCGGTCGCCTGAAGGAACTGTGCCCCAGCATCAGGCATTGGGTCTGTATCGACGGTCCGTCCGCGCACGGGCCCGAACTGGATCGCTGGGTAACGGAATGCTCGCGAAGCTTCGAATATCGCCCCACGAAGGCCGATAAGACCGCAGTCGTCGTTCCGACCGGCGGTACGACGGGTCCCTCGAAGTGCGTGATCCATACCGAGCGGGCGGTCGAGAGCGAGATTGTCCACATCAATATGGCATTCTTCTCCGGACGGAAGAACGTGCGGCTCCTTACTGCCGCTCCGCTCTCCCATGCCGCGGGACACCTGGCGCTGGGGCTGCTGCCCACGGGCGGAACGAGCGTCATTCTAAATGGGTTCAACCCGGACGGTGTTCTTCAGACAATAGAGCGCGAAAAGATCACTCACTTCTTTCTTCCGCCGACCGCTCTCTACAGCTTGATGGCGCATCCAAAATGCCAGGAGACCGATTTCTCCTCGCTACAGGTTGTCGTAATCGGTGCCGCGCCGGTGGCTCCGCACAAATTCAAGGAGGCGGTCTCGATTTTCGGACCCGTCATGTGGGAGTCGTTTGGCCAATCCGAGAATCTTCTGCCGATCCTCGTGAAGCGCACCGAAGACTATCTCCGTCCCGATGGTTCGTTCCGGGAGGAAGTGTTGAAGTCAACCGGTCGAGCCTGGGACTATGTGCGCGTCGAGATCATGGACGACAAGGGAAATATCGTGCCGCGAGGAACGCGCGGTGAATTGGTGGTGCGATCGTCGATGATGATGAAGTGCTATCACAACAACCCGGAAGCTACGAAGGAAGTGAGTGAGTTCGGTTTCATCCATACCGGCGATATCGGGGTCATGGACGAAGAGGGGTTCGTCACGATCGTAGACCGGAAGAAGGACATGATCGTATCTGGCGGATTCAACGTATTTCCCGCCGAGGTCGAAGCCGTGATCAATCAGAATTCAGACGTTCTCGACTGCATCGTCATCGGTGTTCCGAACGAGAAGTGGGGCGAAGCCGTCATGGCCGTTGTCCAGCTCAAGGATGGTCGGTCGCTGGACGTCGCCGCTCTCCTGAACATGTGCCGTGAGCATCTGGGGTCGGTCAAGACCCCCAAGTCCGTCGAAGTATGGCCGAAGCTTCCCAGAAGTCCTGTCGGCAAACTGTTGCGACGAGAGGTGCGAGAGAAGTTTTGGGAAGGCCAATGGCGGTCGATTTGATCGAGGAGAAGTAAATGCCGGACAACTATATCGTCGGAGTTGGCATGACGCCCTTCGGGCAGCACCTGGACAAGTCGGTAAAGCAGCTCACGTCCGCGGCAGTCGGCGATGCGTTGAGAGACGCCGGATGCGAGAGGGCGCGGATCGAGGCCGCGTTCTTCGGAAACGTGGCCCAAGGCGTCATGGACGAGCAGGCGTCGATCCGCGGGCAGGTGGCGCTGCTTCCGAACGGCTTCGAAGGCATTCCGATATTCAACGTCGAGAACGCCTGTTCTACTGCTTCGAGCGCGTTTCACATGGCGGATGCCTATGTTCGTTCCGGCGCAGTCGACGTCGCACTCGCGGTCGGCGTCGATAAGATATTTTCGACCGACAAGGCGAAGATGTTCAGGTTCTTCAATGTTGGCTGGGACACCCAAACCGCGGAAGACAATGCCAGGCGGCTTGTGGCGGTCGGGAAGGGCGTCGAACCTCCGGAGGGCACAAGGTCGACGTCGCCCTACAGTATCTTCATGGATATCTATGCTGCGTTCGGCCGTCAGTTGATTCGACAGTATGGCATAACCCAGCGCCAGATGGCCGCCATCGCCGCCAAGAACCATTGTCACGCGGTCGAAAACGAACGCGCCCAGTATCGGTCCGCCATGACGATCGACGAGGTCCTTGCGGCCCGACCGATTACGTATCCCCTTACATTGCCCATGTGCGCGCCAATCTCCGACGGCGCGGCGGCGGCGATAGTCTGTAGCGAAGCTGCATTGGACAGGCTGAAATTAGATCGTTCGAAGGCGGTACGCATACGCGCGTCCGTCGTGAGAAGCGCAACCTCGCGCGACGCCGACAACTTCGAAAGGCACATAACCGCCCTGGCGTCGCGCCAAGCCTACGAGCAGGCCGGAATAGGTCCCGAAGATGTCGACGTCGCGGAAGTTCACGATGCCACGGCGATCGGAGAACTCATTCAAATCGAGAACCTGGGATTTTCGGGCCGCGGCGAGTCGGGCCGAACGGCGGAACTCGGCGAGTACTCCCTGGGAGGTCGACTGCCGATCAATCCGTCGGGAGGACTTGAATCGAAAGGCCATCCTGTCGGAGCGACAGGGCTCGGCCAGCTGTTCGAATTGGTCAATCAGCTTCGCGGACAGGCCGGGAAGCGACAGGTCAGCGGCGCGAGGCTCGCTCTGCAAGAAAACGGCGGCGGATTGTGGGGCATCGAGGAAGCCGTCGCGCATGTCGGCATCTTTGAAGCCCCATCCAGCTAGGCTTTGTTCAGCCTCTCGGCGTGGGGCGGAGGTCCTTCGGCCCCGCGCGTTCAGCGCTGTCTTTTCTTGGCGCCGGGCTTCGAACGGGCCCCTTTAGCTTGTGGCGCGCGAATGCGGCTTCGCTCAGCCGCCGCATCTGTCTTGACGTTCTTGGACCCTTGCCCAGCGCCGGCGGGCATTCGAGCCATTGGCGCATCGCCGGATTGCCGGATGGACGTTCCGACACCAGACGGATCGGAATTACCTAATAGCCCGTAAGGAGGAATCGGGACGGTGTCCACGTCGTCATGGGCTGCGCCGGTTCCTAAGCCATGCATCAGAATATCCACCATCCCGTCGGCGATCTCTCCAAGCTCGAGGCGGCCTTTGGGGGAATACCAGGATTGAATCGTGTTCACCGCTCCCATGAATGTGAAAACCGCTAGCTTTGGATCCACACGCCGAATGGTGCCGTCCCTGAAGCCCTCCTGGAGGTACGAGACCAGTCGAGCCTCGAGTTCGTCTCGCCGGGCGATCACGATGCGGCGATCCGCCGGCCGTAGCGCGGTAACGTCTGACGTCACGCCCCCACCGCCTAACGCCTGGTTCTGCCATCGGATATAGGCGCGCATGTTGAGCCGCAGCTTGTCGTATCCGGTGGTTCCATGCTCTTCCGCCAAGGCAGCCGCGTGCAATCCCATGTCGAGAGACATGATATGGCACTCGAAAAGTATCTCCTGCTTGTCGGCAATGTAGTTGTAGAGCGTGCCCTTTGAGACCTGGAGAGCCTCGGCAACATCGTCCAGTGAAGTATTGTGAAACCCGTTTCTCGCGATGATACGAGTAGCCTCTCGCAGCACGGCATTCCGCTTCAGTTGAAAGACCTCATCGCTGGTTTGCAGGCCATTTTTCCATCGAGGCACGTTGATCTCAGCTCCCTCTGCCGGCGCTTCTAGAACACAACAATCGATTGCTTATATTTGCTACTGAAAGGCGATTCCTGCAATATTCTTATCGGCTATGCGCAAGCATTTTCGCGTTGACTATGAAGTAAATTATCTTTAACATTCAGTCACTTGCTTGTTTGCGTGCGGCATTCGTCGCGAAGTTGGTTGCTGGCAGAACGAATCGCGTGAGAATGCGGTCTGGCGGCGGCGAAATTGTCGAGCCGACGTTGATGCGTGGTGCCTATCGGCGCAACCGGGACCGCATCGAATGTCTCGCCCAGGATAGCCTGGCGCAATCCAGCAACGACGGCGTCCGACGTGCCTTCATCAACCCATTGAGTCCAGCCGCGTGGCGAGTTCTCGTTGCGCGTGACCTGACGACGCGCGCAGATCGCGCCGTTCGCCAGCAAGATCTCCCTTCCAGCCCGAAACGATTGTCGTTCCCTTTCGAAGCGCCATTTTGCGCCATTGACGGACATCAACCTATTGATTTTTCATCCGAGTGGTTGACCCCTCCCGGATCACCGTCGCAAGTTCGCTTGGCACTAGGCGACGTCGGCAGATGTGCCGCACGAAGGACGGGAGGGACGTATGTCTGCAATCGCGCTGGTTCACACGTCCACGCGTAGCGCTGGCACTCACGGAAGGCCTGGCGAGGCCGCGATAGGCGACTCAGGACAGGAGTTTCGAGAGGTGCGTGCGCATCACTCGCGCAAGTTTCTCGTCAGACTGGTCGAATGTACTTCGACCGCTCGCAAGCGTGATCGCCAATGCGGGATCGGTCTTGGTGACCTCGGCCGGCACCAGCATGCTGATGGTACGGACATTGGGCGTGACGAGGCCGGTCGCTGCGAAGTAACCCTGCTTGCGGGCAAGATCGAGCATCTCGGGGATCCGGTCGCCGCGGATCTTCCCGACGCTTGGTCCTTTTTCGGCGAGCGTTCTCCGGATCAGAGTCTGGACCTCTCTATGGGAAGTGGACGCCAGCAGGACCATGCCTGCGGTGCTCCACACGGCGTAGCGCCGGGTGTTGAGAGCTGCATGCGGCTGGCCCGCGCGCTCGGTCTGCACCAGGTGAAGGTAGCGCAGGAAGATGCCGTGGCGCGTGGTAAGACTGGCCGAAAGCCCGGTGTATTCGAACAATTGGTCCACGACGCTCTCCAGCGCGGCCGTATAGCCGCGACCGCGATCTCGCCAGCGTCCGAGCATGGCGACGCGCAAACTTGGCAGGAAGCTTCGGCTCGCCGGATCGTAGTCGAGATATCCGAGCGTGACCATTCCGTTGAGAAGAAGAGAAGTCGTGGACTGCGGGAAACCAAGGCGTTCCCAGATCTCGCGCGCGCGGGCAGGACGACGAATCTCGTCGAAGAATTCAAGAACTCTGAGCGGACGAGCCGCAGATCTTACGCCGACGGGCAGGCTCTGGTCGATGTCGGCGGTGGGCGGTATCTGCCGCCAGTGATGTTCTTTCATTGTCCAGCGCGCCTTCTGTCGGGGTGACAACGGAGTGATGCGCGCAGTCGCGCGTCGTTGCCGCCAAATCACTGCATCTTTTTCCAGCGATTGCAACAGCGCCGCCGCAAGCGCGCGCGGCCGCGATCGGTGCTGCAAACACAAGAGGGAGACGAACATGGAGCTTGGGTTGGAGGGGCGCACGGCCGTCATAACGGGAGCTGGTAACGGCATAGGCGCGGCGACCGCCGCGTTCTTCGCACGGGAGGGGGCGGCGGTTGCCATCCTCGACCGCGAGGCCAAGGCCGCCGGGTCGGTCAGGGACGCCATCGTGGCCGCTTCCGGCAAGGCGATTGCGCTCGACTGCGATGTCACGGACGCGAAGAGCGTCAGCGAAGCATTCGATCATGTCGCCAATGCATTCGGACGCATCGACATCCTGGTCAACAATGCCGGGATCGTAAAGGACCGAGCAATAACCAGGATGGCGGATGAGGACTGGACCAACGTCATCGACGTTACTCTCAAGGGAAGTTTTCTCTGCAGTCGTGCCGTGGTGCCGATCATGCGCGAAAGGTCCTGGGGCCGAATAGTCAATATCGCTTCGCGTTCGGTGTTCGGCAATCCGGGCCAGACAAACTATTCGGCGGCGAAGTCGGGAATCATTGGATTCACGCGCGCGCTCTCGCTCGAGTGTGCCGGTCGAGGAACCACGGTCAACGCCGTAGCTCCCGGCTTTGTGGAGACAGAGGGTATCAAGAGGCTGACGAACTTTCCCGTGCTGCGGGACGCCGCGGTCGCGAAGACCCCGGTCGGATTTCTTGGACAACCTGACGACATTGCGGCTGCGATCGCCTTCCTGGCTTCGGAGCGGGCGCGTTACATCACGGGGACCACATTATTCGTAACTGGCGGGAGGTACTCGTCGTGAATCTGGAGCAACTCGCCCGGGAACTCTTCTGGGACGATCTCGAAATCGGCGCACGCTATTCGACCGCCAGCCGAACCATAACCGAGACGGACGTGGTCACCTTTGCCGCGTTGACCGGAGACTTCAACAGACTCCATGTCGATGCCGAATACGCCAAGACGACGCACTTCGGTCAGCGCATCGCTCACGGTTTGCTGGTTGCTTCGGTCAGCGCCGGATTGAACACGCGGACGGTCGTCAACCAGTTCATCGAGCCCGCGCTCCTGGGTCTGCTCGAGACCGAGTTGACGTTCAAGCGTCCAACTTTCCTCGGCGATACGATCAGCGTCAGTGTCGAGGTCGTTGAACTGAAGGAAACAAGCCGCAGGGACCGGGGTGTCGCCGTCTTCCGCCGCACGACAACAAATCAGCGGAAGGAGACGGTGCTTGAAGTCCGCGCCGTGATGATGGTTCGTCGCCGAACGGATGCGGCGGCTGAACGGACCATCGCAACAAGGTCCGGTGTCGAATAGCGAACCGGACGACGGTTCGCCGACGGTTATGATCGGGGACTCCCATGACATCGTCCGGCGCGGACCAGGGCCGGTCTCGATTCCTGCGAAGGGGCCAGGCAAGAAAGAAAAATATGATATTCGACCTGACGGAAATTCCTGCGCGATCGGTCTACAAATTGCTTCTCGGCGTGGTGGTCCCGCGTCCCATAGCGCTTGTCACCACGATGGACGACCAGGGGCGGGTCAATTGCGCTCCTTTCAGCTTCTTCAACCTCGTGAGCTCGGACCCTCCCATCGTGGCCCTGGGGATTGGTCCGGGGGAGGGTGACGCGAACGCTCTGAAGGATACATGGCGGAATCTCGATCCTGCCGGTGATTTCGTTTGCAATCTGGTCGACGAGCCGATGGCGGAGAAGATGAATGTCTGCGCGTTTCCATTTCCAGCAGGAACATCCGAATTGGAACGTTCCGGCTTGACACCGCACTGCGGGGTGAAGACGCGAGCTCCCGTCGTTGCGGAATCTCCAGCAAGCCTCGAGTGCGAAGTCACAACGACGATCCGACTTGGCCCGGCATCGAAGCTTGTATTGGGACGCGTAACGCACCTCCACGTTCGGGACGATCTGGTCGAGCCAACGCGGCACCATATTCACGGCGAGAAGCTCAGGTTGATCGCTCGGATGCATGGCAGCGGCTGGTATGCGCGAACTTCGGATCTCTTTCAAATGGCTCGGCTGCGCTAGGTGGTTCCTCCCGCCCGATGACGAGTGTGGTGCCCAAGAGGGAAATTTCCAGATGACGTTGATCGACTTCTTGGATCATGGCGGTTCGCTAAGCCGCGAGTTGCCGTGCCTTGTGGATGGAGATGCCCAACTGAGCTACCGTGAAGTGGTTCAGTGGTCGCATCGGATCGCGTGGGCGCTGAACCGCGAGGGGATACGCGAGCATGATCGCGTCGCGATTCTCAGTCATAACAACCTCTGGGCTTACGTAGCGTTGTTGGGACTTCAACGGGCGCGCTGCGTCTGGATCCCGCTCAATGCGCGCTCCTCGATGCAGGAGAACATTCGGCACCTTGTACGGACGGGAGCGCGCTTGCTCTTCGTGCATAGCGAATTCCAGGCCGATATCGAAGATATCCGCAGTCAAGCTGAGGGCATTCGAGTCGTCTGCTTCGCGGGCGATGCGCCAGAAGCGCCGCGTCTGGAAGACTGGGTCGGAGAAAATGACAACGCCTACCCTCCGCCACAAGACGATCCCGCGGCCGACGATTTCAGGATAACGAGCAGCGGAGGAACGACGGGCGAGCCCAAGGCCGTGGTACAGACACAACGGGGCGTCGAAGCCGGTGTGGCGTCACTTCTCGCTCTTCTCCATTACGACGACAAACCCCGTTATCTCCTGTGCAACCCGATGACGCATGCGGCAGGAATCATCAGCTTTCATGTCATGGCCCTCGGTGGCACCATCTACATCTTGCGCACGCCTGATCTGCCTCGCGTCATCGAACAGATAGAGCGACATCGGATAGCCATGCTCATGCTGACACCGACATCGCTCTATTCGCTTCTCGATATTCCCGGCATTTCCGATCGGGATTTCTCGTCGCTGCGCTATCTCCTGATCGGCGCAGCTCCTTTGTCCGTGGCGAAGCTCAGACAGGCAATCGCGATGTTCGGACCCGTCGTCATGCAGGGCTTCGGACAGACCGAGGCGTCACCGGTCGTCGCGATGATGCTTCCGTCCGAGTATGAAAAGAGCTTCCAGGACCCGGCTCTCGAGCATCGCCTGCATAGCTGCGGGCGGGCCACCCCGTTTGCCAAAATCGCGATCAGAGGAGAGGGCGGACGGCTGCTGAAGCCGGGGGAGCGGGGAGAAGTCGTCGTTCGGAGCAATATGGTCATGCGAGGCTACTGGCAGGACGGCCAGGTCGTCGAGCGCAATGCGCTCGGATGGCATGGCACTGGCGATATCGCCTATCAGGACGAGGAGGGCTTCATCTACATCGTTGATCGTATTCGGGACCTTATCATCAGCGGGGGCTTCAACGTATTTCCCTCGGAAGTGGAGCAGACCATATGGTCCTTTCCCGAGATCCAGGACTGTACCGTGGTCGGCGTGCCGGACGCGAAGTGGGGTGAAGCCGTCAAGGCGATCGTTGTTCTGAAAAGTGGAGCATCGCTGAGCGAGACCGAATTGATTGGTCGGTGCAAGGCTCGTCTTGGCGGCGTCAAGGCTCCAAAGTCCGTCGAATTCTGGGCTGACTTGCCAAAAAGCCCGTTGGGCAAGGTACTCAAGACCGAAGTGCGTCGCATGCTCAGGGAGCACTCGGCGAACTAACCCAGGCTGTGTCCGAACGAGTCCCGTTCTCGTGCGGAAATCCATCCTTCAGCGTCTCACCCGAACGACGCGCATCGACCACACGTTGGATATTTAGCCCAAGGCGATTCCGATCATTCACGTGCCTCGCGGCATGCGAGAGGCGCGGGGTGGCAAGGCGCCGTCAATGCGACAGTTGAAGCGACAGCCGTCTGTAGCTTTCGATCGCATCAACCTATTGATTTTTTATCCCGTGAATTGACCGATCCACGAGGTGTCGACAGAGTGGCTTTCAAGGCGCGTCGAACGCGGACGTCGTCGATGGCAAGACCCATCGGCTCTTCGCGAACTCGGGAGGAAATCGGACGGCTGCTCTCTGTCGAGCGCAGCTTGGCCCAAATGCGACGAGGGATCTCCACGCGCGGAAGGAATTTGGAAACGTGATCAAGACCGAAATCGGCTACACGACAGTTGACAGTATCGTTGTACGAGGACGCAATCTCGCTGAAGAGGTCCTGGGCAAGCTCGATTTTGTCGACATGCTCATGCTCGTGACCGCTGCTCGGATGCCAAGTCCGGCGGAAAAGGCGATGCTGAATGTGCTGTTGGTCGCGGCCTGCGATCATGGATTGACGCCGAGCGCCCTGAGCGCCCGCCTCACGTTTCTGGGGGCTCCGGAAGCTTTGCAGGGAGCGGTGGCTGCGGGTCTGCTGGGCGCTGGTAGCGTGTTTCTTGGCACCACGCAGAATGCCGCGGAAATGTTGGTCGGCGCGGCCAAGCCTCTACCGGCGCAGGCGAGTGACGACGAGGTGCACGCAGCCGCGCGTAGTCTGGTGAATGCCATGCGCGCCGAACGTCGGCCTATCTACGGCGTCGGGCACAATATTCACGTGAACGGCGATCCGCGCGTACCGGTGCTTCGTGAACTGTCGCGAGCAAATGGGTTCTATGGCGTTCATTGGAGGCTGATGGAAGCGGTGACCGCCGAGTTGGGCGCGGCGCTGGGAAAGACCTTGCCGATGAATGCCGTCGGCGCGACTGCCGCGATTGTTGCCGATATGGGAATCGATCCATTGCTCAGCAGAGGTTTAATGATGGTCGGCCGATGTGCAGGGCTTGTCGGCCATCTGCTTGAGGAGCGCAGCGCTCCGACCGGTATGGAGCTGTGGGATCTCGTGCTGGATCAGGATCCCAGGAATTCCCGGCCGGCGCGCAAGAAGTAATCGAATGATCGCACCCGACCCGCGTCAGCAGGACTGTCGGGTACGAACCTGCTCGAAGCCCCTTTGAGCTGATGAAAATCCAGAGGATATTTGATGAGCTCGAACCGATTGTCCTTTGAAACACTGACCGTGGAACGGATGGCCGGCGTGCTGACCGTGTGGCTGAACCGCCCCGAGTCGCGCAACGCCATCAACCTGCAAATGTGCGATGAACTGTGCGTTCTGTTTGAACGGCTACGCTTCGACGGTGAGCTCGACCTTGTTATCATACGTGGTCGCGGCTCGGCCTTTTGCGCTGGCGTCGATCTCAAGGAATTCCGGGCCCAGAGCCTGGATTGGATGTCGAAACGGCGTCATCGCGGATTGGATGCCTATCTCGCCATCGAAGGGTGTCCCGCGCCGACGCTCAGCGTTGTGCATGGAGCCGCGGTAGGAGGTGGCAGCGAACTGGCGACAGCATGCGATTTCATCTATGCCACGAGCGGCGCGTCGTTCCAATGGCCGGAGGCGTCGCGCGGCGGCGTCGGTGCCACCCAGCGCCTTCCGCGCATTGTGGGACGGAGTCTGGCGCGCGAATTGCTTTTTACTGGACGTCGGCTTGCGGCTCCTCAAGCCAATAGCGTTGGTCTGGTCAATCGCGTCTTTTCCGAGGACAAGCTACAGGAGGGATTGGATGAGCTGATCCGCGAGATCGCCGGAGCATCTCGCGGTTGTATTCGCTTGATCAAGCGGGCGATGGATAATGGTGAGTGTTGCGATCGTCCGACGGCTATCTCCATCGAACGACAAGCGATCGAGCATAGCCTCCACGCGTTTCAGCGCACGGAAGAGGGAAGGCAGTCGCTGGGGTGAATCATTGGCGACCAAATATTGTTCGTTCAGCTGAACCGTGGTTTGCGACCGTCTTGCACCTGGGCGGGATCGCTCCATGACTATTGCTCTGAATGTCGTTCCGTATCTCGACGCGCTTTTCGGGCTTGTCGATTGCCGTCCGCATGCGGATCATCCTGGATGGTTTCAATGGGAGCCCGTGCGCAGGGGGCTCTTCACCGAGGTTCTGGGACCGCTGATGGTGCGATCCGAGGGGCCGAAGCGGGCCAGAGTGAGGATGCTGTCGCCGCAGGTATCGCATCTCAACATGGCCAACGTGCTGCACGGCGGAATGCTTCTGACGTTCGCGGATATGGCTCTGTTTTGTGGTTCGTTTTTCGGTGGTCTCGGAGAAAGAGCGCTCGGCGGGCAAACGGTTCAGCTCGACGTCCATTTCCTGTCCGCCGCTCGTGTCGAAACGACTCTCGATGCGCTCGTCGAACTCGTGCACGAGACCGGTTCGATGGCCTTTCTGCGGGCGCAGCTGGATCAGGCCGGCGAGAGCCGAGCCACAATTTCAGCGCTCATGCGAAAGGCACCATTCTCGAGGGGCGACGCGCATTCGGCGCCGCCTCTGCCGGGCGGCTGCCACAAGAAAAATTGAGAAGAAGGATATCCAATGCGAGCGGTGAAGCTAACGGCGCCCGGCGGCTTGGACAATCTCCAGATCTGCGACGTACCCGAGCCGGAAGCGCCTGGGCCCGGAGAAATACTGGTCGAGGTAAGGGCGAGCTCGCTGAATTATCACGACTATAGCGTGGCCGCCGGACCATTTCGTGTTCTCGATGGCCGGATTCCTCTGTCGGACGCCGCGGGCGTCGTCCGGGCTGTCGGCGAAGGGGTTCGGCGCTTCTCGGTGGGAGATCTGGTCGTGTCGTGTTTCTTTCCGACATGGTCGAGTGGTCGGCCGTTTCTGCACGGGTTTGAGACCACACCTGGAGACGGCGTCGATGGCTATGCCCAAGAGCGCGTCGTGCGGCCGGCAACATGGTTCACCAGGGCACCCAAAGACTACGACCCGATCGAGGCGGCAACGCTGACGACCGCCGGTTTGACGGCCTGGAGGGCGCTCGTCGTGAACGGCCGGCTGCGGTCCGGGGAAGTCGTCCTTATCCTCGGAACGGGCGGGGTTTCTCTATTCGCGCTCCAGATTGCGCTCGCTACCGGAGCAACCGTGGTGGCTACATCGTCCAGCGACGAAAAGCTGGAGAGATTGCGCAAACTTGGCGCGAGCCACACCGTTAATTATCGATCGCAGCCTGATTGGGGCAAGAGAATATTCGATTGGACCGGCGGGCGCGGAGTCGACCACGTCATCGAAGTCGGGGGCGCTCGAACCTTGCCACAGTCGATCGCGGCCATAAAGGTGGGGGGCATATCGCGCTCATCGGTGTGCTCACCGGCCATAAAGGTGAGATTCCATCCACGTTGCTGATGACGAAACAGGGCCCACTGCAGGGGCTGGTGGTCGGGAATCGAAGCGAGCAGGACGACTTCGTGCGGGCGCTGGAGACGACCGGAATACGGCCGATCATCGACAGAACCTTCCCGATAGACGAACTCGCGGACGCGTTTCGGTACCAAAGTACGGGAAAACATTTCGGAAAGATCGGCGTGTCGTTCTGATGTCGGCTTGTCGCAAGGAGATGCGGGATCGAACCGGTCTCACGGAATGCGCGAACGAAGTGGGATGCCTGCCGTCTCACACAAGGAAGGCTGAAAATGTCATTACCTAAGCTGCTCGCAGAATGCCTTGAGTTGCCGGTCCTGGGCTCTCCGCTTTTCATCGTGTCCGGCCCGGAGCTGGCGATTGCGCAGTGCAAGGCGGGTGTCATTGGCTCGTTTCCGGCGCTGAATGCTCGGCCGCCGCAAGCGCTGGACCAGTGGTTGACCAGAATTGAAGGCGAGCTTGCGGAATATAAGGCCAGGAATCCAGGGAAACGGGTCGCTCCCTATGCCGTCAACCAGATCTGTCACGCATCAAACGACGGTTTGATGCGTGACATGGAAGTTTGCGTGAAGCACAAGGCGCCGATCATCATCACATCGTTGCGGCCGCCCTCCGAGATTGTCGAAGCTGCGCATTCCTACGGCGGCCTGGTGTTTCACGACGTCATCAACGTCCGGCATGCGCGCAAGGCCGCCGAGCAGGGTGTCGACGGGTTGATCCTCGTGTGCGCGGGCGCGGGCGGCCATGCTGGTACGCTGTCGCCTTTCGCGCTGGTCCGCGAGGTCAAGCAGTGGTTCAAAGGCACCATCTTGCTTTCCGGTGCAATCGCCGACGGCTGGGGCATTGCGTCCGCGCTCGCGCTAGGCGCCGACCTGGCATATATGGGGACCCGCTTCATAGCGACCGCGGAGGCCAATGCCGATCCGCGTTACAAGCAGGCTCTTGCCGATCATGCCGCGCAGGACATCGTTTATACCAACCTCTTCACCGGCGTGCATGGAAACTATCTCGGACCTTCGATCGTTGCAGCCGGACTTGACCCAAGCAATCTGCCGGCCGCGGACAAGTCCAGGATGAACTTCGGTTCGGGTGGAAACATGAAGGCCAAGGCGTGGCGCGATATCTGGGGGGCGGGACAAGGCATCGGACAGATCAACGACGCGCCTCCTGTCGCTGAATTGATCGACAGGCTGAAGAGCGAATTCGCGAGCGCGCAAGGCGAGTTTCTGCGGCGCGCGCGTAACTGATCCGCATCTGCCGGGACTGCTCAGACGTGCCGAAGGGCGGCCATGGGAACGTTCGGTTTCGCATTCACCGGTCTGTTGTAAACGCTGAGGACAGCAACAATCGGTTGTGACTTCGTAGTTCCGCAGGGGTGGGCGACGGGATTTGCGCCACCGCGAGTCCGACGCCGTGAAGGGGAAATTATGGCATGATCATTAGTGGCAGCCGAGTAATCAGCTATTCCGATATTCAGGAGCGCATTGCGCGAGCACGTACCGGGTTCGATGCGCTGGGCGCGCGCGACGGCAAGCCGATCGCCATGATGCTTCGAAATGATTTCGCGCTTTTCGAGGTCGTCCAGGCGGCGGCTACGTCAGGCAGCCCGGTGGTGCCAATCAATTGGCATCTGAAGGGCCAGGAAGTCGCCTATATTCTTTCGGACTGCGGTGCTGACCTCCTGGTCTGTCACGCGGACCTTCTGCCGCAGATCGGCGACCACTTGCCAGGTCGTATCACGCTGCTGGCTGTCGCGACTCCGCCGGAGATCGTCGAGGCATATGGTGTCCCACCCGACGCTTCGGGAATCCCCACTGGTCGGATCAGTTGGGACGATTGGCGCGATTCGTACGAACCGTCGAAGGAAAGCGAGACCGGGTCGACTCCGATGTTCTACACGTCGGGAACCACGGGGTTACCCAAAGGGGTGCGGCGGAAGTCGATGCGGCCCGAACAGTTGGCCGCTGTGGCACGGGTCGGCGCGACCGCGTTTGGCATAAAGCCCCTCGAAGGCCAGGTCGTGCTGATGAACGGACCGATGTACCACGCGGCGCCTCACTCTTACGGCATGATGGCCTTCCGAAATCAGTGCACACTCGTGCTGCAGCCTCGGTTCGAGCCGGAAGAACTGCTTCAGCTTGTCGAGCGCCATCGAGTTACACACATGCATATGGTACCGACCATGTTCGTTCGGCTCTTGCGTCTGCCGAAACAAGTGCGGTGCCGTTATGATCTTTCTTCCCTGCGCTTCGTCGTCCATGGCGCGGCCCCATGCCCGCCGGACGTGAAGCGCGCAATGATCGAATGGTGGGGACCGGTCATAAATGAGTATTTCGGCTCCACCGAGACCGGAATTCCGGTTTGGCACTCCGCCGAGGAGGCGTTGATGAAACCGGGGACGGTGGGCCGTCCAATCGAGGGCGGTATCGTAAAGGTGTTCCATTCGGATGGAACACCTTGCGGGCCGAACGAGCCCGGCGAGATCTTCATGCGTCAGGCGGCCAATACGGATTTCGAATATCACGGCAACGCGCGTGCGCGTGCTGAAGCCGGACGCAGTGATCTCGTCAGCGTCGGAGACGTCGGCTTTCTCGACGAGGATGGCTATTTGTTCCTATGCGACCGCAAGCGCGACATGGTTATCTCCGGCGGCGTTAACATCTATCCGGCCGAGATCGAAAACATCCTGGTCGGAATGGTCGGCGTTCAAGACTGTGCCGTATTCGGTATTCCGGACGAAGAATACGGTGAACGGTTGTGCGCCTGCATCGAACTCGAGCCGGAGGCATCGCTGACGTCAGCGGAAGTGCAGAATTTCCTTCGAGCCAAACTTGCCAACTTCAAGGTGCCCAGGGACATCAGATTCATGTCGGGGTTGCCGCGTGAGACGACCGGGAAGATATTCAAGCGGAAGCTGCGCGATCTCTATTTGGATGGAAAGCTTCACCCTGAATGACACGTTATCATGACCGTCGTCGCGGCGGGTGTGAGTGGACATGGCCCATGATCGCGCTGGTCGCGGAAGAGGTGAAGTCGCTACGGCTTGTTGTGCGCGAATACGGCTGCGCAACAATCGGGGTCTGAACGTTCGCTTGGTAAGCTTGCGGTATCTATCCAGCATGACCAAATGAAACGAGCTCTGCACCTGACGCAGATGCTGCAATGTCGCGGCAAGACGACTGATAATCGCGACTAGAATGCGAAGCTGCCCGCAGCGAGCAAACTCTTGGTCAGCCAGTTGGCGGGGGCGCCATCGATCGACGCACTGAACAAAATGTCAGTCGCGTTCGACTCGATGATCATATGCTTGTGGCCGTCCGGTGCGGATCTCCTGGATCGACCATTCCGCGCCTGCCTCAGCTCGTAGATGGTCGTGGTAAGGCGCTCGACTCCGACCGCCGCCTCATCGATAAAACGGCGTCCAGCCGGAGTCAGGCTGATCCCCGTCTTGCGGCGCTCGAACAAGGCGACCCCGAGACGCCGCTCCAACAGCAGGATCCGGCGGCTGACGGTGGACTGAGACAGGTCCAATGTATTCGTCACCCGCTGCAGAACTCCCGTGCTCTGCGGCCAGAATCGCGTATCTTAAATGCCGAGCGCGAGATCTGGCATCTCCGACGCAGACGCTCGTACTGCTCCCTATGAGGATATCGCAAATTTGCTGCGCATATCGCTTACGGAAGGCCATACCCCGACGCTTGAAGATTGTTGGCCTACCGCGAACGACCCGCACCGTCGAAAGGGCTGTCCTCATGAAGTAATAATCATCAGCCAATGCTCCTGACCGGAGCGGGCAAAATGCCTCGGTGAAGAACTCGATCGAAGCCCATTAGCGGACGTCGTGAGAGTCCGGGTGGGGTGGTTCCCCGCCGTCGCGGACCGCGTTCACATCAGTTTTTCCTGCGCGGCCTGATAGACGGTGCGCACAGTCGGTCGAAAGCCGAGGGCCCGTGCAAGCGCGCCATCGACATGGAGACGCCAGGGGTTGGATAGCGGTTCGGCGGAAGGCTCCATCGTCTCGCCGATAAGCGCGAGCAGTTCATAGATCGAGGTCGGCGCCTCGTCGACGATGTTGACGATGCGCCCATCCATCGCCCCGGCCAGGGCGAGGATCATGGCGTTGGCGATGTCACGATGATGGATCAGGCTCATCTTCTGAGCGGGATGCATCCTGCCGTTCGTCGCATGCTGGGGCAGCGACTCCAGATGTCCGTCCCTATCGCCATAGACGAAGCCGAACCGCTGGATCGACCAAGTCAGCCCACTTTCGCGCAATTCTATCTCGGCCGCGAGTTTGCTGGCCGGATATGCCTGTTTCGGATCGGCGTCGTCTTCCTCGCGTCCCGGGCGTGGGCTGTCTGCGTTGTAGACGTGGCTGGTGCTGGCCATGATGAAGCGCGCCTCGGGCGCGTGGGCCTTCGTCGCGGCGATGAGGCCGCGCGTGCCTTCAAGATTGCTCTTCCAGATGAGATCGGTGTCGGGCGAGCGGAAAACCGCTGCGAGATGGATGATCGCCGAGACGCCGGTCACCGCCTGGACGAGCGACGCCGGATCAAGGAGGTCGCCCTCGACGGCGATCGCCCCGGCGGGCGCAACTTTGCCACTGCGCACGAGGGCGCGGCAATCCAAGCCGGCCTCCACGAGACGCGGTAGGAGACGCGCGCCCACAAGACCAGTCGTCCCGGTCACCAGGATTGTCATTCGTCAGTTTCCTTCCGTGAAAGCCTGTCGAGCCGCTCGGTAGCGGTCCGAAGAACGCTGATCGCGACGGCGACATCGGCGTCGTCGAGACCGTCGAACGCCGCTTTATGGATGAAGGTCAAATCTGGCAGATCATCCCACAGCGCCTGACCGGCCGGCGTCATCCGAAGGAGCTTCTGGCGCTGATCGACGCGGTCCGGAATTTGCTCGACGAGGTCTTTCCGCACCAGCGCCCCGATGACGATGCTCAGCGTCGCCCGTTCGACTTGAAGCATCCCCAATAGCTCGCGCTGCGGGGTCGGCCCATCCTGGGCCAACTGATGCAGCACGTACCATTGCGTGGCTCCCAGCCCGTGCGGCCGGAGGGTGTCCTCAATGATCGCGCGGCCCGCGAAGTAGCATCGCTTGGCCCACGCCCCGACCGTGTCATGCCGAGCAATGCTTAATTTGTTAGCCATCTAACAATATTGCTAGGAAGCAAACATAATGTCAAGCGCGTCGATGCGCCGATGCCGGCGGCGGCTTCCGTGTCGGAGCGCGTGGATCCGCCGCAGACCGCTTTATTGCGAAATGCCAACCGTCGGCAACATAAGGTAGCGAGAAATTATTAAGACACGCATGGCGAGCTATCGGATCGCACCCTTTGGCCGATCGCCATCGTGTATTTCGACGATGTCCGCATCGTGGCGACACGGTGCGAAGACCGATCGGCCTTCCGTCACTTCCGTGTCGCCGATTGCGGGTACGGGCGCCCCTGCAGGACCGCTATCCAGGCCGACGTCAATCGATCGTGACGCGATGGCGGCAGCAGGATCGTGACTGGCGCTCGATGCTGACACTTTCTGACACGTCGAAGCGCTATAAACTGACGGACGCGCTATCTCCCAGCCCCATGTCAAAGGAAAGATAGATGGTCTTCGCACGTTCGAACCCGATGGCGGCGCGTCGGCGCGGGAGCGCAATCCTGCCTCACGCAGTTATCCTAATGAGTATGCTGGTTTTACCGATCCCGGTTTTTGCACAAGCAGTTCCGGCTCCGACTCCGGCGAAAAGAGAAGGATCAGTTATGACCAATCAAGAAGCCTGGAAGCTGTACGAGAAATATCTCAGCGCATGGAATACGACCTCGATTGAGGAACGCTTGAAAATCGCCACCGAAGTTTTGAGCGAGAACATGGAATACCAAACGGCTCGACATGACGTGTCCATCGGCCGATCGGTAGTGATCGAGGACATGGCCGCGTTCCAAGAGAGAGTCCCAGGCGGGCATTTTGAAATCGGCGATGTCTCTTCTCACCACAATGTAGCTTTATTGACTTGGGTTATCATCCAGGCCGATGGCAAGGAGGTTGCCCGTGGCGGTGACCAAATCACAGTCGGTCGCAACGGACAGATCACCAAAATCATTACCTTTGCGCCGTCTGTAAAGAATCCGAATTAGTCTGCTCGTCGCTCACGCTCCGTTCAAGGCCGGAGTAAAAAACAAATACTGATGTCGTGTAGCAGCCTTCGAGGCATATCGACCGTCTAGACGCCGTTGACAAAGCCTGACCTGAAACTCCGCGATTGTTTCGAGGCTGCCTGTTGTAGGCGGCGCTGCCCTCCGCAACCCACGGACGCGTCATTGAGACACGACTTTCAGAGGCTGGCGAAGCTCAACTCCGTGCCGCAAGGCAGCGTGTGTTCCCCATCGAAGGTGAGATGCTCAAAAGCCTTGACGATGCACAACGTCGCCAACTCGCCGCGCTGCTTGAACTCTGCATCGACAAATTGGCGAGCTAGGAAACTCGCGCAGCACCCGCGTGCGCGAAACGGCTGCCGCGGCACCGCGCTCATCCATCAAGTCGTCATCGAGGGTGATTGTGATGCGCTGCATGATCTTTCCCTTCGTCTGGTTGTGTATGATAATTCATTGACAATATCATATCAGATGTGAGAGCTCTCGAATTTTGCTTAGGCAATAATGGTAGGCAGGCGGTTGCGATGCGTAAGCTGCCAATCTCATCCAGACGTAGGCGGGAGTTGCTGCTGGGTGGGGCCATCCTCACCGGATTGATCTTCATCGGATCTGCGGCTTCGGCTCAGAATGCTCCTGACGGAGCAACGAGGCTTCCAACCATCGAAGTGTTAGCCCCCGAACGCCGCCGAGCTACCCGTCAAAAACAAGCGAATGGTGGCATCAGCAACAGGAGAGCGACCCGGGCTGGTGCCGCGATCGGCGCTGGCGTTGGCGCGATCCCTAACGCTGGACTGGATGCGAGTGTCCAGGCTCGGACGACCTCGTCGAGCGAAAAGACCGTCAGCGGCGCCGAAGTCAGTGCGCGGCCGGTTTCCCGACCGGCTGAGGCGCTCGAAGTCGTGCCCGGCCTGATCGTCACGCAGCACAGCGGTGACGGCAAGGCCAACCAGTATTTTTTGCGTGGATTCAACCTTGATCACGGCACCGATTTGGCGATTTCGATCGACGGCATGCCGGTCAATATGCGCACCCACGCGCACGGACAGGGCTATGCTGACCTGAACTTCCTGATCCCGGAATTGATCGGCTCGGTCAATATCCGCAAGGGCCCATATTTTGCCGACGAAGGCGATTTTTCCTCCGTCGGCTCGGTCCATATCAACCTGCTCGACCGCATCAAGACCATGGCATCGGTTACGGTAGGAAGTTTCGGCTATCGCCGGGGCCTCGGTGTCACCTCGACCAAACTGGGCGAGGGTACGTTGCTGGTTGCCGCCGAGGTCAATGCTTACAACGGTCCGTGGGATTACCCCGACAACCTGCGCAAGTTGAATGGCGTCATGCGCTATAGCCAGGGCACGGCGGAGGATGGCTTTTCGCTGACCGGAATGGCTTACGCGAACAAATGGAATTCCACCGATCAGATTCCCTCGCGGGCGGTCGCGTCCGGCGAAATTGGTCTCTATGGCGCGCTCGATCCCAGTGATGGCGGCAACTCCAATCGCTTTTCTCTGTCCGGGCAATGGGCGCGAACCGATGACACCGGCAGTTCCAAGACGAACTTCTATGTCATCAAGAGTTCGCTCAACCTCTGGAATAATTTCACTTACTTCCTCTCCGATCCCGTCAATGGCGATCAGTTTCATCAGCATGATGATCGGATACTGGGTGGCATTAACGCGTCGCACACGTTCAAGAGCAAGTTCGCCGGTCTGCCGGTGGAAACCGAAATCGGCGTGCAGAGCCGCTACGACGATATCAACCTGGGCCTCAACAACACCGTGCAGCGTCGGTTCCTGTCGCCCATTCGCGGCGATGCTGTGCAAGAAGGCAGCGTTGGCCTGTTCGTGCAGAACACGCTGCACTGGACCCACTGGCTGCGAACGAATATCGGCTGGCGCGGCGATTTCTATCAGGCTTCGGTCAATTCCTTCTTCACACCGGCCAACTCCGGTAACGCCAACGCGTCCATTGGCAGCCCCAAGTTCGGCGTGGTGCTTGGGCCATTCGCTAAAGTCGAGTTCTTCGTCAACGCCGGCGAGGGGTTTCACAGTAACGACGCGCGGGGAGTGACCATTACGGAAACGCCGCTGGATGGCGCGGCGTTGCAGGCCTCGCCGTTCCTGGTCAAGACGCGCGGCGCCGAAGTCGGTCTCCGCACCAAGGCCATTCCCGGCCTCACCAGCGCGGTCAGCCTGTTCCTGCTCGATTCTGCATCGGAGATTCTGTTCTCTGGCGATGCCGGGGATACCAAGGCTAGCCGGCCGAGCAGGCGCTATGGCGTCGAATGGACCAACGACTATCGACCACTGTCATGGCTCAGTTTTGAGGGCGATATTGCCATCACCCATGCGCGCTTCCGGGGCGACGATCCGGATCAGGCCGCGCTATATGCTTCGCTCGCAGGCTTTCCGGCAGCCCAGATCGGCAATGCGCCGGGTAATTACATTCCGGGGGCACCGAGCATGATCGCTTCCACCGGAATTACGCTCGGCGAGAAGACCGGCTGGTTCGCCGGCCTGCGCTACCGCTATTTCGGGCCGCGGCCGCTGACCGAGGACAGTGCCTTTGTCTCTCCGGCGACCGGGCTGTTGAACGGACGTTTGGGATATCGGTTCGAAAATGGCTGGCGCGTGCAACTCGACGGCTTCAATTTGCTGAACAGCAGATCCGACCAGATCACCTATGCCTATGGTTCGCTGATCAAATCGGATTCTCTTTTTGCGATGTGCTTTCCCGTAGCCGGAGCGCCGACCGCCCCAGCCGCGGTGTGTCAGACCGGTGTCATGGACCGGGTGCTCCATCCGGTCGAGCCGCTGGCGATCCGGCTGACTGTCGCCGGGCAATTCTGACGCGCTATAAATATCTGGTGACCGACAAAGCATTTGATCGTACGGCAATATATTGCTAAGTAAGTTGTCAAATTGACAAAGAACAATGCATGGAAACGCTCGGAACGGTCCTCATCGTCGCGCGGGGCGGGCCTCAATGGACCGCCACAGCCGACGTATTGTCCGACGAGTACGACTACCGGGTCTTGACGGCACGATCCAGCGAAGACGCGGCCAGCGCTCTATCTGACGCGCATGTCGATATCGTCCTGGCTGAACACGGCGCCGATGGTGACGGCCTGGAATTTCTCGCAAACCTCCGCGTCTCCCATCCCGATGTTATTCGGGTCCTGGCGCTCGAAGCCAAAACGATCCTGACGAAGCAGGCGATCTCGCCGGCGGCGATCTATCAGTTCGTTCGGAAACCGCTTGACGCCAAACAGATCGGACTCGTCGTCGAGCGTGGCCTAGAATCCCGCGAACTGGCACGACGCCATCGCATGCTGTCGCGTGAGTTCAAATTCCCCGCCGATTCCATACACATCCATGCGCGCCCCGGCGTGCCTCTGCATGCCGAGAGCCAGCGGTTTGAAAAGCTGGTCTATGTCAGCGAAAAACTGACCGAACTATGCGATCTCGCGCGCAAGGCGGCGAGAACGGAATTGCCGATCCTGATTCAGGGGGAAACCGGCACCGGCAAGGAACTGCTCGCTCGCGCGATTCACTACAATTCGACCCGCCATACCAGCCCATTGATGGTACAGAACTGCGGGGGAATGTCCGACGAGCTGCTGCAATCGGAATTGTTCGGGCATAAGCGCGGCGCCTACACCGGGGCCATCTCCGATCGTCTCGGTCTGTTTCGCGCCGGCGACGGTGGGACTGTGTTCCTCGATGAAATTTCGGAAGTGTCGCCGTCGTTCCAGGTGAGCCTGCTTCGTTTTTTGCAGGACGGTGAGATCAAGCCACTAGGTTCGGACAAGACCGAAAGCAGCAACGTCCGCATCATCGCAGCGTCCAACCGCCCGCTGCGCACGCTGGTGGCCGCCGGGAAGTTTCGTCAGGACCTGTATTTCCGCCTCAAGGGGTTTGAACTTGAGGTGCCGCCGCTCCGCGATCGGTCTGACGACGTGCCTGCGCTCGCGGAATTCTTTGCCGCGAAGCACAGCAACGCGATCGGCCGAAAGATTCTTGGCATCTCGGCGAATGCGTTGGAGAAATTTGTTGGATTCGACTTCCCCGGCAATGTGCGCGAACTCGAAAACGAGATTCGCCGGATGGTGGCATTGGCAGAGGACGGAGAATATCTGACCACCAAGAATATGTCACCGGCGATCCTGGCTGCGCCACCCCGGCAGCGATTGGGCTCGGCCAACGGATTCGTTGCGCAGGGGGCAACTCTCAAAGACAAGGTTGAAAGTCTCGAGAAGAACGTTCTGAATGAGGCATTGACGCGTCACCGATGGAACCAGAGCCGAGCCGCAAACGAACTCGGCCTTTCGCGTGTTGGTCTCGCCAACAAGATCAAACGCTACGGCCTTAACGAACCCAACTGACGAACCTTGCTGGGATATCGCGATGCCCGATGAGAATGTTCCGGACGATGGCAATTCAAAGGCCCGGATCGTGCGGTTCCCACAATCGCGCGTTGCTCCTGCGGGAAGTAAGGTGCCGTTCAAGGAACTTGGGCTGAGCGATTTGTCCGGGAAGCTGGGCTTGCCGGAGCGCCAGGCAACTGGTCACTGGTGCAGCCGATGTCACGGGATCTGGTACGGATACCTCCTGGAGGTAACGTGTCCGGTGTGCGGCAATCGTCACGGCTAGAACGACGAGCGAATCGTCGGCTCGGCGCCATGGTCGTTGATGCGATTCATCCGACAAACTGAATCCTGTAAATCCATGTTGCGGCGATGTCTTCAAGCGCGTTTTCGCAGTGCGAAAATCCTGCTCGCATGGAGCGCCGTTTTCTGAAAACAATCTTTACATAGCGAACATCGTTTGCAGCAGCGCGCGCTGAAAGTACAGGTCAGCGCTGTTGCAGCATTATCGATAAGCTGTTGCAACTTCAGCGATATCGAATTTTCTGGTTCAATGGCACGCCGCTTGCTCTCTTCTCGAGTTCAAGACGCCGTTCGGGCGTTTCATTGAACAAGGCTTGGAGGGAATGATGGCCAATCTGCTGTGGCTTCAAGGCGGCGCTTGCTCCGGAAATACCATGTCATTCCTCAATGCCGAGGAGCCGAGCGCCTGCGATCTCGTCACCGATTTTGGCGTCAACGTCTTGTGGCACCCTTCGCTGGGCATGGAGCTCGGCGACAACCTGAAGAAATTGCTGAACTCACTCACGTCCGGGGAGATGGCGCTCGATATCTTTGTGTTCGAAGGCACGGTCGTCAACGCACCGAACGGCACTGGCGAATGGAATCGCTTTGCCGGCCGGCCGATGAAAGACTGGGTGGCGGACCTCGCGAAGGTTGCCGCTTATACGGTAGCCATCGGCGATTGCGCGACCTGGGGCGGCATTCCGGCAACCGCGCCCAACCCGTCGGACAGTGAGGGCTTGCAGTTTCTCAAGCGCAAGCACGGTGGATTCCTCGGCGCCGACTACAAGTCGAAGGCCGGATTGCCCGTCATCAACGTTCCCGGTTGTCCGGCGCATCCGGACTGGATCACGCAAATCGTGGTCGCGGTTGCGACCGGGCGGGGCGGCGATCTGTCGCTCGACGAATTTCAGCGTCCGAAGACGTTCTTCACGAGCTTCACGCAGACGGGGTGCACCCGCAACATGCACTTCGCCTACAAGGTCTCGGCGACCGAGTTCGGCCAGCGCAAGGGTTGCCTGTTCTATGACCTCGGGTGCCGCGGACCGATGACGCACTCGCCGTGCAACCGTATCCTCTGGAATCGACAATCATCGAAGACGCGGGCCGGCATGCCTTGCATGGGTTGCACGGAGCCGGAATTCCCGTTCTTCGAACTGATGCCAGGAACCGTCTTCAAGACGCAGACCGTGATGGGCGTCCCCAAGGACATGCCGACAGGCGTCGACAAGGCCGGTTACATCAAACTCACCGCTGCAGCGAAAGCGGCATCTCCCGCCTGGGCCGAAGACGACATCTTCGTGGTCTGACCAAAAGACGCCCCTCGGACGATTGCAAAACCTCTTCACGCCCTGCTCAAATAGGATGAATTCTCATGCCCTCAGCTGTTCAAACCCTCGACATCTCACCCGTCGGCCGCGTCGAGGGCGATCTCGACGTTCGTGTCAACATTCAGGACGGCGTCGTGGTTGACGCCTGGACCCAGGCGGAATTGTTTCGCGGCTTCGAGGTCATTCTGCGCGACAAGGATCCGCAGGCCGGTCTTGTTGTAACGCCGCGGGCTTGCGGCATCTGCGGCGCGTCGCATCTGACGTGCGCGGCCTGGGCGCTCGACACGGCCTGGCAGACCGAAGTGCCCCGCAACGCGATCCTGGCACGAAATCTCGGTCAGCTCGTTGAAAGCCTGCAGAGTCTGCCGCGCCATCACTACGGGCTCTTCATGATCGACTACACCAACAAGAATTATTCGAAGTCGAAGTTCTATGAGGAGGCCGTCAAGCGATGGTCGCCGTTCACGGGCACAAATTACGAGATCGGCGTCACCATCTCCGGCAAGCCGGTCGAAATCTACGCGTTGCTCGGTGGCCAGTGGCCGCATTCGAGCTACATGGTGCCCGGCGGCGTGATGTGCGCGCCTACCTTGACCGACGTCACAAGGGCATGGTCGATCCTGGAATATTTCCGCCGCGACTGGATGGAAAAGATCTGGCTCGGCTGCTCGCTCGAACGCTACGAAGAAATCAAGACCTACGACGACTTCAAGGCCTGGCTCGACGAGAAGCCCGAACATGCCAATTCGGATCTCGGCATGTTCTGGCGCATGAGTGAAGACTGCGGAATGGACAAGTTCGGCAGGGGCCACGGACAGTTTGTTTCATGGGGTTACCTGCCGCACGAAGACAAATACCAGAAGCCGACCATCGACGGCCGCAATGCCGCATTGATCATGAAGAGCGGCGTCTATGACGGCAAAACGGACCAATTCAAGCTGATGGACCAGAAGTATACCCGAGAAGATACGATGCATTCTTGGTACGACGAACCCGGCGGGCTGCATCCGTTCGACCGCACCACAATCCCGACCCAGAAGAACACGACGAACATGGCCGGCCAGTATTCATGGTCGACAGCCGTGCGACACGAAGAAAACGGACGTCTCGAGGCCGGACCGCTGTCCCGGCAGCTGATCGCAGGCGGCAAGCACGGCGAATCCTGGCAGCATTATGATCCGCTGGTTCTTGAAATGTACAAGAAGCTCGGAGGCGCCAGCGTGATGTTGCGTCATTTCGCACGCATGCATGAAGGCGTGAAACTGTATCGCCAGGCCGAGCATGCGCTTCGCGAGTTCAAGCTGAACGATCCTTGGTACATCAAGCCGACCGAACGGGACGGCCGCGGCTGGGGCGCTACCGAAGCGATCCGTGGCGCGCTCTGTCACTGGATCGAGGTCAAGGACGGCAAGATCAAGAACTATCAGATCATCGCTCCGACGACGTGGAACGTCGGGCCGAGGTCAGCGGACGGCGTGCGCGGCCCGATGGAACAGGCCTTGATCGGCTCGCCCATCAGGGACGTGCATGACCCGGTCGAAGTCGGGCACGTCTGCCGCTCCTACGATTCCTGCCTTGTCTGTACCGTTCATGCCCACGACGCCAAGACCGGAGAGGAGTTGGCCCGCTTCCGAACCGCCTGATGGGCAATAGGTGCGAATGCCGGAACAAACTCATGGTTGATACCCATGAGCGCCGCCGTGATAGACTCGGACAGAATCGTTAAAAGGCAGTCACATATGGCGTCCGATAACGGAGCAGTGCTCAAGGCGATTGCCGACATGCTTGGAAACGGGCTCGAGACGCAGGTCGAGCCGTTTCCAGAGACCAACAAGGAATTTTCCGATATCTTGCTCCAGCTTCGCCAGCTCGATCCCAAGGATCTGAAGGCGAAGTTGGTTGTCGGAGGCTTTCTGGATCACCCTTATGGGCCGGAGAAGCAACGCTGTCTCGAATGCATGTACTATCTCGTGCACCGAAAATGGTGCGATCTGCCCGAACTTGCGGTGCCGGTCGAACCAGAATGGTGGTGCCGCTTATGGCGGATCTGAAACCAGATTCGCCAGTTATCCATCCGCTCCGACAAGGAGTATCGGTTTGAGCGTCATTGATTCAACCCAGGTCACGGTTGATCGCATGCGGGCGACCGGTGACATCAAGGAACGCGTCGCCATAGCCGGATTGATCCGGAATTCCGTGGAAGACGACGGGATCACGAAGGCTTGCGATAACTGCATCTATTTTCTGGCACGCCGTGAATGGTGCGATCTGCCCGAACTCAACATCCCCGTTGATCCCGACTGGTACTGCGATCTGTGGCGGGTGTGATCGGGTATTGCATGGTGCCGTCGGGAGCTGAGATGATCGTTGTCATCGGATGTGGCAATCCAAATCGCCTCGATGATGGGTCAGGCATAGAGGTTTTGCGCCGGCTGGAAGCGCGTGGACTTGGTCGCGATGCGCAAAGGGTACGCCTGCTCGCCGCCGGAACCGACGGAATGGCGACGATGTTTGCAGCGCGCGGCTGCCAGACGCTGATCGTCGTCGACGCGTGCCGTTCGGGCTCCGATCCAGGCGCCGTTTTCGAAGTGCCGGGGGATGAACTTGAGCAGCGCTACCAGCCGTCTCTCAACCTTCACGATTTTCGCTGGGACCACGCGCTGTTTGCCGGCAGGAAAGTCTTTCGCGAACAATTCCCATCCGACGTGGTGGTGCTGCTGATCGAAGTTCAGACGACCGAACTCGGGATCGGCCTCTCCGAACCCGTATCGTCCGCCGTCGCCAAGGTCTCCGACCGCATCGAGGATCTGGTTCGATCACGCTTGCTGGCGCGAGCAGAAACCTCGTGACCACAGCATCTGCCGTCAGCCTGCAACGGGGGGCGCTCTATTTGAGCCGCGAAGTCTACGACCGGTATTTTCCCGGGCTCGATACGGTCATTTTACTGCGCCGCGATCGGGACCTCTGCATCTTGCCGGTCAAGCACGCCGCCGCCGGCGGTTATCTCCTCAAGCTCCGCAACAAGGCGGGCGACCGTGTCGTGCATGCACCGGACTTCTTTCGCGAATGCGGCATCGACGAAAATGTCGCGCTGGAATTGTCGGTGGTCTGGTCAACGGAACGCGGTGCACTGGTCGCCGCAGGCGTGCTTGAACTGTAAACTAAGTTTACATTTCGTATAATAGGTAGACACCGGCGGAAAGACCGCGTTAGAATAACCGCAACGTAACGCGCTCCAAGAAGCGCGAAGGGGAGGGAACGGGTGACCAAGAGTCTCGTCGCAGACGAAATCCACGCTGCGCTTGCTGCCGCCGACGACGCGGATGCGACGCCGGCTGAGCGTGCCGAAATGCTGATGGAAATTGCGATGGGCCTGCAGCAGCGGCCGAAGTCACCGGATCAGTTGCATTCCGCCGTTACGCTGTACGACAAGGCGTTGACCGTTTGTCCGGCAGACATGCGGTTGTTGCGGGCGCGCATTCTGGCGCGCAAGGCCACCGCGCTGCAGGCAATCCCGGAGCAGGGCACAGCCGCGCTGGAGCAGGCCCGTTCAACGTTCGAAGAATCCATTCCGGTCTTGATCGATTTCGGCAAACCGGAGGAACTGGCCGAGGCCGAAATGAATCTCGGACTGGTGATACAAAATCTCGCCGGTGCCGGCCGCGCCCGCATCACCGACGCGATCTCGGCGTATCAGCGTGCGCTCCGGACCTTCACCAAGACAAAATTCCTGCGGGAATTCGTCATCCTGCAGAACAATCTTGCTACCGCCTTCCTGTCGATGCCGATGACGGATGAGCGCGGGAAGATGCGCGAAGCGCTCGCCGTGCAGGCCTTCGAAGAAGGCCTGAAGGTTGTGAGCCTGATCGATCATCCGACCGAATATGCGATGCTGCAGAACAATCTGGGAAACGCACTGCAATATGTATCCTCGAGCCATACGCTCGAAAACAACCTGCGTGCGCTCGATGCCTACGACGAGGCGCTGAAGGTACGTACGCGCGAAACGACGCCGCTGGAATACGCCAATACGATTTCCAACAAGGCCAACTGCCTGTGGAATCTGCCGGACGATCCCGAAAATCCCGAGGCTGGCAATCGCTCGAACCTGACGCAGGCGAACGCCTACTACCGTGAGGCGCGCGCGATCTTCATGGAGCGCGGCGACCTGGAAAAAGCACGGATCGTCGCCGAGGCCGTCGATCAAACCCAGCGAGAGATATTGTCCTTGCCGGCCACCAACAGTCGCGGGTCGCATCCGGCGATTAATTCATCTGCAACAGGAGCCTTTGAACGATGACGATTTCTCTCACTCCCTTGGCGCTCCTTCTCGCCTTCGTCCTGGGCACGCTGGCTTCCATCGCCGGCGGCGCGATCGGTGGGATGATCGTCGGAGGAAAGATTCTCGGCAATGAACTCGCCGCGATGCTGGGAGGATTTTACGGCCCGCTCGCCGGCGTCGCGGGAACCATGATCGGCCTCCTCGTGCTCGCAATCATAGGGTGAGGCGGCTTCAATGTGGGAAATGACAAAAAACTCCATCGCCCTGTTCTTTCGCGGCAAGCTGTTCGCGGATCGGGTCAAGGCGACCAGGCAAATCCTGATCGGGATTCTCGTCACGGCGGTGCTGCTGGTCGTTCTGGCCAAGATCGGCGTCCCGTTATGGCTGGCCGCTCTAGTGGCGGCGCTGCTGGGCGGCGGATTGCAGCCGTATCTGTTCAAGGACCTGAAATATCTCTGAGGATATCGAACACGAGCAATTGAGACCGGCATGAACGCTCACGATGTGGCTTCGACAATGCGAAACGATCTTGCCGGCTTTGTCGGCGACATCGAGCGGCTGGAAGCCATCTTCGCAACCTGGGACGAGAACCAGCAGGCCGCGGTCGGGACCTACAAGCTGGCGATCGAGAAACTGAACGGCGAGGCGTTACGCCGGTTGGTCCGGGCCTTGAAAACCGATCCGGCAGCCCTTGCCGCGATGAAGAGTGCCATCGCCGACGAGGTCGTCTATGCGGTGTTGCGGCGGCACGACATCGTGAAGGCGAGTTTAAATGAACGCGTCGAAGCCGCCCTAGAGGGCGTCCGCCCGATGCTGGCCTCGCATGGCGGCGACGTCGAACTCGTCAAGGTAAAGCCGCCCTCGGTCGAGGTGCGCTTCATCGGCGCCTGTGATGGTTGTCCGGCTTCGGCACTGACGTTTCACGCCGGGGTAAAGAAAGCCGTTCAGGACGCCTGTCCCGAAATCACCGATATCATTCAGGTCAAGGGGTTAGGTGGTTCCGAGGAAGGCGGCGTACGCTTCGTCAGTCCGTTCGCGCTGGGCGACAAGGGTAGCTGGGTCGCGGCGGGTCTGTTGTCGGAAATTCCGGATGGCGCCGTACGTTCCACCGTCATCGATGGCGAAAAGGTTCTGCTATCGCGCAGCGGTGCCAGCGTTACCTGTTTCCAGAACGCTTGCGCGCATCTCGGTCTTCCCATTCACGACGGCGAGGTGGAAAACGGCATCATCACCTGTCCACATCATGGCTTCCAGTATGACCTTTCCAGCGGCGAATGCCTGACCGCGCCGGAAGTGCAATTGCAGGCGCACGCCGTGCGCGTGATCGGCGCGCGCGTCGAAGTGAGGATTTCGAAGTAGCCATGCAGGTCTCCTTCGCCCCCAACCGTCTGCAAAAGGCCCTGCCACGGGCGGGCGACAACCATGTGGCGCAACCATTGCTGTCGGCGAAGGGCGCGCGCGTGGTGCTCGGCGGCGAGGCGCTTGCCAACGGGTTGGCGCGTTCGATCGTGCCCAGCGCCAACACTTTGTTCGGCCCGCGCGGGGCCTGCCTTGCGAGCGAGAGCGGTCCGCTGTTCGTCTGCGATACCGGGCATCACCGGTTGATGATCTGGTGCAAGCCGCCCTCGCGCGATCAGGTTGACGCCGACATCGTGATCGGCCAGCCGGATTTCTCGCGTGAGGGCCGCAACGCCAAAAGCGAGGTCGGGGCCGCCACGCTCAACATGCCAACTGGGGTCGCGGCCAGCGACGGCATTCTGGCGGTCGCCGACGCCTGGAACCACCGCATCCTGATCTGGCGCGGCTATCCCGAAACCTCGAACCGGCCTGCCGATGTCGTGCTCGGCCAGGCCGATTTTGTCGGCGGCCTCGCCAATCGCGGCGCCAGCCTGCCGACCGCCACGACCTTGAACTGGTGCTATGGTGTCGCCATTGCCGACGGCAAGTTGATCGTCGCCGACACCTGCAATCGCCGCGTGTTGATCTGGAATTCGGTTCCCGTGGCGAACGGCGCGCCGGCCGATCTGGTTCTTGGGCAGCGCGATTTTATCACCCGCGACGACAATGCCGGCGAGGCTGGCGGCGCGCTCGGCATGCGCTGGCCACACGGCATCGCGGTTGATAGCGGCATGCTGTTCGTCACGGACGCCGGCAACAACCGCGTGATGGCGTGGCGGAATTTTCCGCGCACGAGCGGCTGCGCTTGCGATTTCGTGATAGGCCAGGCCGACTTCATGGGGCTCGATCACAACCGGGCTTCGTACTATCCGACCTCAAGCGCCCTGAACATGCCGTATGGGCTCACCGTTCACGGCGGCATGCTGGTCGTGACCGATACTGCGAACTCGCGCCTGCTCGGCTTCGAGCTCGATGGCCTGGCGATGGATTCACCGGCGATTGCGCTGGCGGGGCAACCGCTGTTTTCCGACAAGGGCGACAACCGCTGGCGCTTTGCCAGCCGCGACAGCGTATGCTGGCCCTACAGCGCTGCGGCCTGCGGGAACCAGCTTGTGGTCGCTGACGCCGGCAATAATCGCGTTCTCTTGTGGGAGGCAGCATCATGAATCGCCGCAGCGCCATCGCCGCGGTAGATGCTCCGGTCGCGGCCGAAATCAGGGTGCGCGGTCGGGTGCAGGGCGTCGGCTTCCGGCCGACGGTCTGGCGCTATGCGCGCGACCTGAGCCTTGCCGGAGAGGTGCTCAACGATTCCAGCGGGGTGCTGATTCGCGTCTTTGGCAGCAAAGTCGCGGTTGCTGCGCTGATCGCGCGGATCCGGCGCGAGCCGCCGCCGCTCGCCCGCATCGATGCGATCGAGACAGGGCCCTATTTCGGCGGCCTTCCAACCGAGTTCGCGATTGTCGAGAGCCTCGGGGGCAACGCCCATACCCAGGTCGCGCCGGATGCGGCGGTCTGCGCCGCCTGCGCGGATGAAGTCGCCAATCCGTTCGAGCGGCGCTATCGCTATCCCTTCACCAATTGCACCCATTGCGGGCCGCGGCTGAGCATCGTCGGGGGCGTTCCCTATGACCGCGCCAACACCACGATGGCGCCGTTTGATCTGTGCCCGGCTTGCCGGTCCGAATACGACAATCCGGCCGACCGCCGCTTTCACGCCGAAGCCATAGCCTGTCACGTTTGCGGTCCGAAGGCGAAGCTGATCCGGTTCGACCAGCGGCCGTTTGGTTTCGACCAGTTCTCGATGATGGACGATGTCGATGCTGCCGGCGGCCTGATGAAGAACGGCGAGATCGTCGCCATCAAGGGAATTGGCGGGTATCAGCTGGCCTGCGATGCCACCAAGGCGGACGTGGTGGCCCGGCTGCGGCAGTTGAAGCAGCGCGATGCCAAGCCGTTCGCGCTAATGGCCAGGGATCTCGATGTGATCAGGCGCTATTGCAGCGTCGATCCCATGGAAGAAGTGCTGCTCACCGGGCCCTCTGCACCGATCGTGCTGCTGCG
>JAIEPP010000348.1 GCA_019748335.1 Xanthobacteraceae bacterium | reverse complement strand
GTCTTGCCGGTTTCAGTCTTGGCGGCGTCGTCCTTCGCGGCCTCGCCTTTGGCGGCCTCGCCTTTGGCGGCCTCGCCCTTGGCGGCCTCGTCGGTTTTCGGTTCCTCGACGCCGGGCCTGCCGCGCTTGCCCAGCTTCTGCTTGCCACCCGATTTGCTGTCAGTGGATGCCTGTACCGGAGTCTGGCCGTCCGCCGGCTTGGCGCCATCCGGTGACTGGCCCGGACGCGCCATCCGCTTGGCGTCGCGGCCCGGCCGTCCACCCTCGCCTTGCGGCGCTGCGCCGTCGGCGTCGGGCTTCGAGGCCTCCTGCGCTGTGCCGCCTGGGTGCAGCTTGCGGCCGAAGCGATCGAGCTGTTCCGGCTTGGCGTCCGGCTTCCCCTCGGGCTTGGCGTCCTGTTTCGCCTCTTGCTTGGGATCCTTCTTGCCCGGATCCTGCTTCGGCGCATCCTTGGCCTGATAGCGCGTGTCGGTGGCGCCGTTCGAAACCAGGTACGAGGCCAGCACCGAGGCCATGTCGCTCGAGGTGGTGTAATGCTGGCGCAGGAATCCCGGCAGCGACGACGCGGGCACTGACTTCAGCAGGCCGCGCGGACTCTTGTGGCAGGCGTTGCAGGTGCCGGCGAAAATCTGCGAAGGGCTCTTGCCGGCCTCAAGGTTGGTCACCTGCGCATGCGCGGACTCCGCGGCCAAACAGGCAACCAAAAGCGTCACCGTCGCTAAACTGAGCGCTCGGCTCAACATTCCCTGCTTCTCCAGATCTGGAATCGCGGCCAGCGTCACACAGCGCGGCCGACGGCGGTCACCTTTTAGCCGATTATGCCGCGAATGGAAGCGCACTTATGACGCATCTGCGTGATCACCCCAATTGGAATATCTGCTTTGACACCAATGCAGTAGCCCGGCCTCATCATCGCAATTATGATCTTCTGGACGCGTCTTGGAACCGTTCTTTCCACAGTGCGTCGGTGTAATGGCAGGTCGCTCCGTTGGTGTTTCGATGGATCGTTTGTTGCGTTACTTCCTGGGGCAGTTCATTCGCCGCGGCACGATGACCTTCACGGTCGCGAGCGGGGCCAGCTTTACCTGCGGCGACGGCACCGGCCGACCGGTCTCGGCACGGTTTCTGACCGAACGTACCCAGCGCCGGATCCTGCTCGACCCGGAACTGGCGCTCGGCGAAGCCTATATGGACGGCACCTTTGTGGTCGAAAACGGTTCGATCGCCGATGCGCTGGAAATTCTGCTCGGCCAGCCCCAGATGGTGCCGCGCTGGGCCGGGTTGCAATGGTGGCTGCGCTATTTCGGCAGGCGCATCGGGCAGTTCAATTGGCGTGGCCGCGCGCGCGACAATGTCGCTCATCATTATGATCTCGACGGGCGGCTCTATTCTCTCTTTCTCGACGCCGACCGGCAATATAGCTGCGCCTATTTCGATACACCGGACATCACGCTCGACGATGCCCAACTGGCCAAGAAGCGTCACCTTGCCGCCAAGCTGTTGATCGAACCCGGCGATCGCGTGCTCGACATCGGCTCGGGCTGGGGCGGCCTTGGTATTTATCTTGCGGAAATGACCGGCGCAGACGTTACCGGCATCACGCTCTCGACCGAACAATGGCAGGCTTCGAATGCCCGCGCGGCGGAGAAACGCCTCGCGGGTTCGGCGCGATTTCTCCTCAACGACTATCGCGATGTTCCGGGCCGGTTCGACCGGATCGTGTCGGTCGGCATGTTCGAGCACGTCGGCGTCGGTTTCTACGAGAAATTCTTTCAGCGATGCGCCGAGCTTCTAAGTGACGACGGCGTGATGGTGCTGCATTCGATCGGCCGCTCGACCGGCCCCGACGTGACCAGTCCCTGGATCACGAAATATATTTTTCCGGGCGGCTATATCCCCGCCGTCTCCGAGGTCCTCCCCGCGATCGAACGCGCCGGGCTGCTGGTGTGCGACATCGAGATTCTTAGGCTGCATTACGCGGAAACGCTGAAGGCCTGGCGCGAGCGGTTCATGGCGCGGCGCGAAGAGGCGGTGCGGCTATATGACGAGCGCTTTGCGCGCATGTGGGAGTTTTATCTGGCGGGTTCCGAAATGTCGTTCCGCAAGCAAAATCTGATGAATTTCCAGATCCAGCTCACCAAACGCCAGGGCGTCGTGCCGATCACCCGCGACTACATCACGCGTGAAGAAGCCAAGCTGCGACGGGTCGAAAACCACAGGGAACCCGGGCTGCAACTGGCCGGCGAATGAGCTGGCAAAGGTGGATGTTTCAATTCCGCAAGCTGTAGGCCGAGGCATACGGCATGCGGGCCGACGCCGGACGGATGAGCTGCGCACGCAGAGCAGCCAACACATGGCTATCGCAGGGCACGGCACGCACTTCCGGGCGCGAAACCTCTTCAAAGGTGTCGATCAGCGCCGACAGCCATGCGCGCTGTTCGCTTCCCGACCGCCATGTTTGGAGAGACTGACCCATCATGTTCCCTGACTGCGTGTTCCCTGACTGTCCGGTCGCCGTAACCAACGCGAAGGCCGCCAGCCCGTTCCCGATCTACCGATCCAACCTGCTCCGAAGAAATACGGAGAGATGTGATCTAGTTCACAGAGCCCGACGGTGGCCTGACGTAGACTTCCGAAATGGCCGAGAAAACCTACCCAGCATCGTTCGATCCGAAACCGGACCTCAGGACCGACTACGCCTTGATCGCAACCGGCGTGGGTGCGGCCCTGTTCGCCTTGATCTATCTGATCCTGATTTGATCAACGCTTAAGATCGCGGCGCAAGGACACCCTCGCACCCGAATAAGTCTGCCCAAATGCCGGCAAGGTTCAGGCCGGCTTGCGAATTTATCCGGCATTTTATCGAAAGCAGTTCCGGCGCCGCGCTGCGGTCGCCGGCCGCGCGCCAAAAGCCGTCAAGGGGGATGCGCACCGGCCGGTTGGTATTCACACATCGCATTGTGTGAATCGGGCATAAGGCTTAACCGGACTTTCGGATTCCACAGAGGGGGCGCTTTATCGCCGCCCCTCCTCTGGGGATCGTAACAAAGCCAGAAATCCGAAGAACATCACAAGCTATGGCCCTGACTGATTCGAACGTTCTCAAGCTCGCTCCCGACGCGGGAACTCCGACCTATCGGAGCGCACCGCACAATATCGAAGCGGAACAGAGCCTGCTGGGCGCGATCCTGGTGAATAACGACGCCTTCTACCGGGTGTCGGACTTCCTGGAACCGAAACACTTCTTCGAACCGATCCATCAGACCATTTACGAGACCGCCGGCAGCCTGATCCGGATGGGCAAGGTCGCCACCCCGGTCACGCTCAAGACCTTCCTGCCGGCCGAAACCGACATCGGTGGCATGACGGTGGGCCAGTACCTCGCCCGCGTCGCGGCCGAGGCGACGACGATCATCAACGCCCAGGACTACGGCCGGACCATCTACGACATGGCGCTGCGCCGCGATCTGATCCGGATCGGCGAGGACATGGTCAATGTCGCCTTCGACGCGCCGGTGGATTTCGCGCCGCGCGCGCAGATCGAGGATGCCGAGCGCCAGCTTTACGAACTGGCGGAATCCGGCCGTTACGACGGCGGCTTCCAGCGCTTTTCGCAGGCGCTCACGGTGGCCGTCGACATGGCCGCCAAGGCATTCCAGCGCGACGGTAAACTGTCAGGCATCGCCACCGGCCTGCGCGACCTCGACACCAAGATGGGCGGCCTGCAGGCCTCCGACTTGATCATCGTGGCGGGTCGCCCCGGCATGGGCAAGACCGCGCTCGCCACCAACATCGCCTACAACATCGCCAAGGCGCACCGCGCCGAGGTGCAGCCCGACGGCACCATGAAATCCGTCAACGGCGGCATCGTCGGGTTCTTCTCCTGCGAAATGTCGGCCGAACAGCTCGCCACGCGTATTCTGGCCGAGCAGACCAGCATCGCCTCGAGTTCGATCCGTCGCGGCGGCATCACCGAAACCGACTTCGAGAAGATCCGCGACTACTCGATCGAGCTGCAATCGCTGCCGCTCTATGTCGACGAAACCGGCGGCCTGTCGATCTCCCAGCTGACCGCGCGGGCGCGCCGGCTGAAACGGCAGAAGGGTCTCGACATGATCGTGATCGACTACATTCAGCTGCTGTCGGGATCGGGCAAGCGCGGCAACGACAACCGCGTGCAGGAAGTCACCGAGATCACCACCAACCTCAAGGCGCTGGCCAAGGAGCTGAACGTCCCGATCATCGCGCTGTCGCAGCTCTCGCGTCAGGTCGAAAACCGCGACGACAAGCGCCCGCAACTGGCCGACTTGCGTGAATCCGGCTCGATCGAGCAGGACGCCGACGTCGTCATCTTCGTGTATCGCGAGGAATACTACCTCGCCAACAAGGAGCCCCGGATCGGGACCCCCGAATACGAAAAATGGCAGCTCGACATGTCGCTGGTGCACGGCAAGGCCGAAATCATCATCGGCAAGCAGCGCCACGGCCCCACCGGCACGGTGGAAGTGCAGTTCGAGGGCCAGTTCACGCGGTTCAGCGACCTCGCGCATGACGGCAATATGCCGGACCGCAACCTCTATTGAGGCGGCTTTACGCGGTTGAACCGCCGCGGTGGCCCGCGTAAAATGCGGCATGAACATCGCCTCTGATCCGAAATCGATCCCGCCCAGCACTCTGCTCTCGCCCGAGGCGAACCAGGCCGCCGCCCTTGCGGCGGCAACCGGCGTGCTGACGGTCGATCTCGACGCCATCGTCGCCAACTGGCGCAAGCTCGAGAAGACGTCGGTACCGGCCGAATGCGCCGGCGTGGTCAAGGCGGACGCCTATGGCTGCGGCGCCGAACAGGTGGCCCGGGCGCTGGCCAATGCCGGCTGCAAGACGTTTTTCGTCGCCACCCTCGGTGAAGCCCGCGTGGTTCGATCAGCGGTGCCGGCGGCAACCATCTACACGCTCGACGGCTTCTTTCAGAACACCGGCGACACCTACGCCGCGATCGACTGCAAGCCCGTGATCGGCGACCTCAACGAACTCGCCGAATGGGATGTGTTCTGCCGCCGCTCCGGCTGGTCGGGCGGTGCCGCCATTCACATCGACACCGGCATGAACCGGCTCGGCCTCACGGTAGCCGAAGCTCAGGGTATCATCCCGCGCATCAACGCCGGCGATCACGGCATTACGCTGGTCATGAGCCACCTTGCTTCCGCCGAACTGCTCAACAACCCCGCCAATGCCCGGCAACTGACGGCCTTCCGCGAGATCGCGAGCCTGTTCTCGGGCGTGCCGGCATCGCTGTCGAATTCCTCCGGCGTGTTCCTCGGCGCCCAGTTCCAGTTCGACCTGATGCGGCCGGGAGCGGCACTTTACGGCATCAACCCGACCCCGGAATCCGACAATCCGATGCAGCCGGTCGTCGACCTGAAGGCGCGCATCGTCCAGATCCGCAATGTCGAACGTGGCGAGACCGTCGGCTATGGCGGCACCTGGACCGCGCGGCGGCCGACCCGGATCGCGATCGTGTCGGCAGGCTATGCCGACGGCTATTTCCGCGCGGCCAGCGCCAATGACGGCACCCGCGGCGCCGAGGTCGTGGTCGCCGGCAAACGCTGCCCGATCGCAGGCCGAGTGTCGATGGACCTGATCGCGGTCGATGTCACCGACCTCGAGAGAAACGCGGTACGGCGCGGCCACATGGCAACCCTGATCGGCGAAGGCATCACGGTCGACGAACTCGCCCACCACTTCGGCACCATCGGCTACGAGGTGCTGACCTCACTCGGCAAGCGCTATGCGCGGATCTACAAGGGCGGCGACGCACCGGCAAAGGAGGCTTCTGCTCCGGTGCCTGCAGCGGCAGATCCTGCCGCGCCATCGAACTAGGCATTGCGCAGGAGATAAAGCTCGGCGCCTGCGAAACGAGCACGACTATCGATTGTCGAGTCTTATACGCACCCTGCCGGGTTTAGACTCGCCGTTGGATAGGCGCACCTTGTGTTGGAACTCCTTGATGTTCGAGAACGTTGGTCTCGAATGAAGGGTCAAAAAGGAGCCGACAATGACCAGCAATAACCAAGCACGCCTGCGCGTCTCCGCGTTGATTTTCGCGATGGTCAATGCAGTTGTTTTCGGGGTCGGCCTAGTCACGGTCCTGACGACGCCGGCGCTGGCTCAGCACGGATTTTTCTGGATACCGGCCATCGTCGTGAGCAGCTTCGCCATTTCGTTGCCGTTGTCGTGGTACATCGCGCCGATGATGATGCAACGGTTCATTCAGTCGCGACCGTCTCACTGAGCCTGCTCTACACTATCGGTTGGCGCGTCAGCAGGCATGTGGTTCGTCAGTCGGCTGAGTGAAGACAGTCCCGGATGTTTCGTTCAGCACGAAAGAATGCGAGGCGTCGGTGCCGAACAGCGAGGCCTCGCGCCTAGCTAGCCCTTCGCGGCGGGTACGGGCGGCACCGGCAGAATGATTTCGGAAGCGATCCGCCAGTCCTTCCCGACGCGAAGCCAATTGATGATCATCAGAAACGGCCTGGCTGTTCCATCCTGCCCCGCATAAGAGACCGTGATGTTCATCGGCACGTAGGACTCGGCGACGTCGCGCGTCAGGCCGACAACCCTGAGCTTCGAATAATCCGGATCGAGCACGACCGGACCGGAGCTGCCGATATCATGCAGCTTTTGATCGACCGCCTCGTTGCCCCAAAAGCCGGCCCAGCTCCCCTCGGACGGGATCGCGCTCTTCGCCACCAACAGGGTCGAGGGCGATTGCCAGAACATCCCATGCAGAGCCTTGAAATCGTGCTTGTTGGCTAATTCCATCAGCCTGCCGAACTGCGATTTGATCGTGTTGAGGGTCGCAGCATCCAGCGGCTCTTTCCTGACGGTGGTTGCAGCCGTGAGGGCCCCGATGGAAACAGCCGAAGCAGTGAGTGCAACAAGAAGCGTCTTGTACATGCAGGAATTTCCTTCCAACGTCCGGCTCGCGTCATGACAACGTCCGTCGCGTTGCGTGATTGGTATAAACTATCCACGAAGACGTCATCAGGACGTTCAGCTTGCACATTCGCTCAGCAAGGTCGTGATTTTCGCGTCGAGATTTTTGGCGACGGCAAGAGCTTCCGAGCTGCCATAACGCATCAGATAACTCTCCATTCTATCATAAGAGACGTGCACGCCATCGGGACGCCCATCGACGAGCACTGTGACTGGGGCGTAAGATCCAGCATCGGGCACATGCTTGACCATTTCCTTCATGATGAGTGGATTGCCAATCACAAGCCGTACGATCTTGGGCGTTTTGGATCCGGATTCGCGACGCAGAATGTCGCCCAGGTCGAATTCGGCGAAGAGCATAAAGCCGGTTCGGCCGAGGCCACTTTGCACAACGCGCTCCAAATCCGGGAAGGAATTTGTCGCCCTCGTCTCCTTGAAAAATTCGACCATGTCGGGTTGCCCGACCGCGGACTTGAGCGCGGCCACAACAGCGTCGAATGGTTTTGAACTCGTGAGGCTGAAACGCTCCACCTCGACTTTAGCGATTGTCATTTTATTCTCCGTAACAACTCTCATGGATAAGTGCGCCTGATCCCGTCGGAACGCGCCGGGTGTCATGCCGCCGCGGGCTGTGCGTCCAGGAAGGTCCGGACGTGGCTGACGAACATCTCGTGGTGCTGAAACAGGGCGCCGTGCCCCGAGTCGGGATAGAGCACCAGCTGGGCGTTGCGCAGTTCCCTAGACATTTCGTAGGCGTTGTTCGCGGGCAGCATGGTGTCGTGGCTGCCGCTGACCACGAGAGCGGGCTGGCGGATGGCGCGCAGCATGGCGTGCCCGGGATCAGGTGTGGCGCACCAGGTGATCAGCGCCTTGGCCTGCGGATCGGTAACCGCGCTGCCATTATCGGTGTCCCGGTCGTCCTTACGCACCTTCGCCCGCATCAGGAACGCCAGGCCGGACGACTGGCTGGCGGCCGAATTCGTGAAGAACAGCGGCAGACGGGGGTCCGGCGCATCGGTTTGGGAAAACGCCTGTTGCAGAACCGCCAGCAGGTGTTCCTCTCCGCCTTTCGGCGCGGTGCCGACGAGGATGAGCTTGCGGACCAGCCGTTCGTGCTCGGCGGCGATCTGCTGGGCGACGCAGCCGCCGAGAGAAAAGCCCAGCAGGTCGACGCGGGAAAGGCCGAGCAGCTTGATGAAGGCGACGGCGTCTCGCGCCATCGCTGCGATATTGTCAGGCGTTTGGCCGGTCGAGCGACCGACCCCGGCGTTGTCGAAGGCGATCACGGAGCGATCGGCCGCCAGAGCGTTGACGACGGCGGGATCCCACGCATCGATGTTTCCCGAGAAGTGCTGCAGGAGAACCAGCGGCGTTCCGGCAGCGGGGCCGAGGCGGCGATAGGCGAAGCGGATTCCGTTGCCTTCGATGTAATGCGTCGGCGCCGTCTCGAGCGTGGCGATGTCTTTGTTGGCGATGGCGAGTTGAGTCATGTCATCCTCCGGATGCTTGGCATGAAATAATCGAGCGGGGGAAATGCGTTCTGCATTCCTCTGAGCGAGCCGGTGCGCTCCCGGCGCGAAAACGCCGGGAGCAGTACGGTCACTTCACGAGCGCTGCCTTTTCGATGACCTCAGCGACTTGCTTCGCATGGACGACGAGCGAGGCGTGGCTGCCGGCGACTTCCGTTATCTGCGCCTTCATCCTCGCTGCGAACGACTTCTGGGCCTCGGGCGCGAGCAACTTGTCCTTGGTGCTGATCACATCGAATGTCGGCTTGTCGCGCCAGGCCGCAATGGTGACCGGAGCCTCGAACGCAACGTGATTTAACGGAAGTTGCGAGGCAGCCAGGTGCGCGGCGATCTCCGGGGGAAGATCAGCCGCGACCGCGGAAGGAAACACCTTCGGGTCGATGTAGAGGTTGCCCTTGTCGTCGGGATGAATAGCTTTGCCGCCTTCGGTCGGCGGGCCGGCTTTGGACAGCGACGCCAGAGACTCTCCGACGTTGGGCGCGAACGCGGAGACATAAACCAGCGCCGAAACCTTGGGATCGTCCCCTGCTTGCGTGATGACAATCCCGCCCCATGAGTGGCCGACCAGAACGGTCCTGCCGTCCTGCTTCGCGAGCGCCTGTTTGGTGGCATCGACGTCAGCGGCGAGCGACGTGAGCGGATTTTCCACGAGTGTGACGTTGTAGCCTTTCTTCGTGAGAATATCGGCAACGGGCTGCCAACTCGTCTGGTCCACGAAAGCGCCGTGCACGAGCACGACATTGTGGGCCGCTCCCTTGGGCAGCTCGGCGGATTGCGCGGAGCCGACCAATGTCGATCCGGCCAGGAGTACGGTGGCGGCTGAGAGAAGGATATTTCGCATTGATTGTTCCTGTTGGCATGACGGACGAACACAGTCCGGGGAAATGGACAGGCGTTTCCAGCAACGTCGCGGTTCCTTCCATCGCCGTTGGCGAAATGGTTGCCGCACGTCACGTCGGCCCGCCGCGACATGACCTATTCCGCGGACCTTTCGGACGATAGGCATCAATCGTCCAGATGTTGTGTCCAATCGTCCACCGGTCTAATCTCGGCGGCATGGACATACTCGCCCAAGTGCTCGATCGCGTTCGTCTCGGCGGGTCGCTGCTCTTTCACTTCGAGCTCGGCCATCCCTGGCATCTCGAGTTGCCGGCGCGTCCCTACGCTCTGTTTCACTATCTCAGCCAGGGCTCGGCCACCCTCGCGCTCGGACAGGGACGGGAAATCCAGATGACCGCGGGCGATTTTGTCGCCATCACACGCGGAGAGCCGCATGTGTTTTATTCGGATCGCCGGGCCAAGCCTTTGCGGATTATCGATATCGATCGATCGTCGCCGCGTCTTGGCGTCATTCGTCACGGCAGCCGGGCAAAGCCGCTCTCGACCATGATTTGCGGCAACTTCACGGTGTCACGGCCGCTGTTTGGCAGCGTGATGGAGCTGCTTCCGCCCGTGCTCCTGCTGAAGCAGACGGCGGACGGGGGTTGGCTTGAAGCAATCCTGCGCCGCATGGTCAACGAGTCCGCGCTCGAACGTCCTGGCCAAAGCGTCGCGCTTTCACGACTGACGGAAGTGCTCTTTGTCGAGGTGCTGCGAAGCTGGATCGCGTCTCTCAGTCCCGGACAAGGCGGCTGGCTCGGGGCCATATCCGACCCGCATATCGGACCGGCGCTCAAGCTGATTCACGAAAACCCGGAGCGGCCCTGGACCCTGAGCGACCTTGGCCACCGCGTGGGGCTCGGCCGCTCGGTATTTTCGGCGCGCTTTACCAGACTCGTCGGCCAGTCCATGCACCGTTATGTGATCGAACGCCGGATGGCGGAAGCGGCGTTCCTGCTGGAAACCAGCGATGAGCCCATCGCACGGATTGCCAGCCGGGTCGGTTACGAGACAGCGGCGGCGTTTTCAAAACTATTCCATCGGCATCATGGCCTGTCGCCTGGCCGGTACCGAGCAGCTCGACGCTCTGACAGCGGGCAAGGGCAAGGCGACGTTCAGGAAGCAGAAATCGCCTGATAACCTTGGCCAGCGCATGAAGATCGCGACCTTCAACATCAACAACGTCAACCGGCGGCTGCCGAACCTGCTGGCCTGGCTGCGCACGGCAAAGCCGGATGCGGTAGCACTGCAGGAACTGAAATCGACCGACGCCGATTTTCCGGCAGCAGCATTCGAAAAAGCCGGCTATGGCGCGGTGTGGCAGGGCCAGAAGACCTGGAACGGCGTCGCCATTCTGGCGCGCAACGCCGAGCCGGTGCTGACCCGGATCGGATTGCCCGGCAACCGCGACGACCACGAGGCCCGCTATATCGAGGCGGCCGTCAATGGCGTCATCCTCACCAGCCTCTATCTGCCGAACGGCAACCCGCAGCCGGGTCCGAAATTCGACTACAAACTCGACTGGTTCAAACGACTGCGCTCCCACGCCGCCAAACTCCTGAAGCAGGACCTCCCCGTCGTTTTGGCCGGCGACTACAACGTCGCGCCGACCGGGATCGATATTTATCCAACGAAGTCGTGGGACAAAGACGCGCTGATCCAGCCGAAGAGCCGCGCCGCCTTCAAGGCTTTGGTGGAACAAGGCTGGACCGATGCGATCCGCACCCTGCACCCGTCAAAACCGATGTTCACGTTCTGGGACTACAAACGCAATCGCTGGCCCCGCGACGCCGGACTGCGGCTCGACCATTTGCTGCTGAGCCCGGCACTGGCGCCGCGTCTGCTCAAGGCCGGCGTCGATCGCAAGGTGCGCGGCGAGGACGGCGCCAGCGACCACGCGCCGGCGTGGATCGTGCTGAAATGAGAGGTTATTGCGGCACGATGCCGGCCGCCTTGATCAGCGGCAACAAGCGGGCCTCTTCGCTCGCCCGGAACGCGGTGACCTCCGCTGGCGACGTCGGCCATGCGGCCGCGCCCAGTTCGTCGAAACGTCGCTTCAGCTCCGGATCGCCCAACGCCTTCAGCGTCTGTTCGTTGATCTGCGCGATCATGTCCTGGGGCATGCCGGCCGGACCGCACAATGCGGCCCATGATGTCATCTCATAGCCCGGCAGCAGTTCGGCCATGGCAGGCACATCCGGCAACGCCGGGCTGCGCGTTCGTCCCGTCACCGCGATCGGCTTGATCGATCCCTCGCGCACCGCGGAAAGCGAGCCGGGCAGATTGTCGAACAGCATGTTGACCCGTCCGGCCAGCAGGTCCATCAGCGCGGGATTGCCGCCCTTGTAGGGAATATGCTGGACGTCGACACCCGCCATGCTCTTCATCATCTCGCCGGACAGATGCAGCGTGGTGCCGATGCCGGCCGAGGCGTAGTTGTACTTGCCGGGATTTTGCTTCAGCAGCGCGAGCAGGTCCTTGGCGTTCGATGCGGGAAAGTCCTTGGCGGCCACCAGAATGTTCGGCAACTGCCACAAGCCGCTGATGAACGAAAAATCGTCGGCCGGTTTGTAAGGCAGTTTCGCGTAGGTGCCGATGGCGATCACGTTGTTGGCGATGCTGCCCATGCCGACCGTGTAACCGTCGGGGGTAGACTTGGCCACCGCATCGTTGGCGATCACGCCGCCGGCGCCGACACGATTCTCGACCACGAACTGCTGCCCGGTCAGCGCGCTCATCTTCTGGCAGAACACCCGCGACAGGCTGTCGGTGGCGCCACCCGCGGCAAAGCCGAGTACGTAACGAACCGAGCGCGTCGGCCAGCTTTGTTGCGCGAAGGCGCGAGAAGGGAATAACGACGTTGCACCGAGCAAAGCGAGCGCCTGACGACGGTCGAACTTCGCCCCTATCTTGGCCCCTGGCATGGTCGATCTCCCCCGTCACCGAACGTTGTCGGCGACTGCATTTTCGTTGGGTCAGACTGAACCACGGCGCGAACGATCCTGCACCTGCAAAATGCGCGTCCGCGAGCGCGTTTGTGTCGCACGGCGAACCAAACCGCAATTAGCCGGTGGCTTCGCGCTCTACCCGCCGAATTTCCGGCGCAGCATGACGCCGAGGATATTGGAATAGTCGTCGGTCCACAGCGCACTCGCGCGGTCCGGCAACAGTGGCGTCCAGTCCTTCGCAACGGCGCCAGTGTCGGCGGCGTCGCGCGACATCACGACGATGCGGGCATTGGACTCGAACGTCGTCATCAAGTCGCCGGCACCGTGGTCTTCACGAAGGAAGGCAACGAGGCCTTGCGACTCCGCGACGTTGGCGACGACCGGCGCGAGATCGAGGTGGCGGTTGGAAATATGCATGACGATAACGCCATGCGGTGAAAGCCTTGCGAGATAACCCGCCACCGCTTCGCGCGTCAGCAGGTGCACCGGAATGGTATCGGAGGAGAAGGCGTCCAGTACGATCACGTCGTAGCGCAGGGATGACGCCTCCAGCGTCAGCCGGGCGTCACCGGCCACGACGGGCGCATCCGGCGCGCAGCTCGACATGAACGCGAACAGATGCGGATCCCGCGCGATCCGGATCACTTCCGGATCGATCTCGAAAAACGTCCAGTGCTCGCCTTGCTTGCGATGACAGGCGAGCGAACCGGTGCCGAGGCCGACGACCGCGACATGGTCGAGCCCGCCACGCGCCGTACGTGCGGCGGCAATTGCCTCGCCCATCGGACCTCCGCGGTAATAATAGGTCAGCGGCGCCGGCGGGCCGCTGACTGGCGTGCCGTCGTCGTTGCGCAGGCGCTGCGCGCCGTGGGTGGTGGTGCCGTGATAGAGAAAGCGGGCCTTGCCGTCGGCGACATCCGCCACCCGGTGAACCCCGAAAAAGCTGCGCGCCGTCTCGATCGGCGCAATCCCGGGCCGCCACAGTGCCGTGACCACGAAGCTCAGGACGATCAATCCGAAAAAACGCATCGGCCGTTGCCGCCCGAACAGCATCACGGCCGTCATCAGCGCCAGCAAAACCTGAAACGGCAGCTCCAGCGTCGCAGGCGCTTGCCAGCGGGTCACGACCCAGACCAGCGCCAGCACCGCAGCCAGCAGCAGCCCCGGCAATGCCTCCGTCAGCGCCTTGCGCAGGCCGCCTGCGAAAATGCCGGGCATGCACAGCAACGCCAGCGCGATCAGGATCGGATATTCGTAATTGCCGTTGAAGATCTGCGGCGCCAGCAGCCCCGCAAACGCACCGCCGATCACGCCGCCGAGCGACGTGCAAAGATAGAATTCCGTGAGCCGCCGCGGGTTCGGCCGCTGCGCATAGAGTTCGCCGTGGCACATCAGCGTCAGCAGCGTGAAGGTCACGAGGTTGAGGGCGATCATCGTGCCCCAAAACACCTTGTCGCCACCGATCAGGCTCACCGCCAGCGGCGCCACCACGAACGGAACCAGCCGGACGATATGGCCATGCGCGATCCACGGCCGCTCGCGGAACACGGCGACGAAAGTCAGCAGGTAGATCGCAAGCGGCACCACCCACAGGAACGGCGCTGCCGCGATATCCGTCGTCAGATACGCGGTCACCGCGATCACGAGGCCCGACGGCACGGCGGCCAGCGCGATCCAGCGCGACCGCTCGCCGATACTGCCGCTGATGACATCGACCGGCGCGACGGAAGTTGCGGCAGGCGCTGCGCGGGCCGTCAACAGTCCGGCGACGGAAAGCAAGATCGCGAGCAGCGCAAAGCCTATGGACCACACCGCCGTCTGCGTCTTCAAGGTCAGGAACGGTTCGACGATGACGGGATAGGCGAACAGGGCCGCGAACGAGCCGAGATTGGACGCGGCATAGAGCACGTAAGGGTTCCCGGCCTGCCGGTGGCCGCTCAAGGCAAACCAGCTTTGCAGCAGCGGCGCGCTCGCCGACAACGTGAAGAACGGCAGCCCGATGGAAACCGCAAACAGGCCGAACAGCCAGAGCGCCGTTCCGTCCGATGGCGGAATGCCCCATCCCGGCGCAATCGCAATCGGCAACGCCATCGCCGTGACGCCGACCAGCGCCAGATGTAGCATCGCCGCCCGCAGCGGCGGCAGCAGGCGGTTGACCAGATGGGCGTAGGCGTAACCGGCCAGCAGCACGGTCTGGAAGAACACCATCGCGACCGACCACACCGCCGGCGCGCCACCGAGTTTCGGCAGCACCATTTTGGCAAACATCGGCTGGATCGAGAACAGCAGCAGCGCCGAGACGAACAGCGTTGCCGCGTAAAGCCACGGCGTCAGGCGCGCGGTCGCCTCGCGGCCGAGCGCCGGCGACATCCGGTCCGAAGCATTGAAAAGCGACATCGAGATCCCCGGCACCGGCGACGGGGGCCACGGTAGCCAGCCGCTCCTAAGCAAGGCTTAACCGGCCGCCGGGACCGGCCGATATCTCCGATGGCAAATGTCGCGTTGTTCGCGCGAAAAAGGCAGGAAATCAGCCCTTGCGGGTGTGGCCCCAGGCGGCATCCCAGTCCTCGCCCGCGGCGTCGATGACGCGGCCGTCGGCCTCGAAGAACTTGTTCGGAACCTGGAAGATCGCCAGCATCAGCCCGCCTTGCGGACACCAGGCAACGTGGCGACTGCCCTCCTCGCGCCAGATGTATTCGCCGGCCTTGCATTCGATACCCTGGGCCGGGCCTTCCTTGTCGACGAGCGATCCCTCGAGCACATAGGTCTGCTCGATGTTGACATGCTCGTGGTCAGGCAGCACCGCGCCCGGCGCGAACTTCATCAGCGCGGTCATCAACCCGGTCTTTTTATCGAACAGCAGCGTCTTGGCTTCGCAGCCGGGAAAGCGGGTCTTCTGCCATTCCATGCTGTCGGGGCGAACGAGATGGGAATGGGTGTCGGCGGTCGTGCTCTTCGGCGTCACGGCGTCCATGGCAATTCTCCCTTGCCTCCCTCGGATGTATTTTCGGCGACGATAGCAGATTTGCCTGCATCCGTCAGCCGGATCGCGTGTGAACTTGCGTTGCCGCGGCTTGGCCTGACTTGCTAGGCTTTGCGTTCCCGCCAGCACGAATCGCGGAGATTGCGCTTCTTGGGCTTCCTGTTCGTCCTCATTGTCGGGCTGATCGCCGGCACCATCTCGGGCATCGTCGGCACCGGTTCGTCGATCATGCTGATGCCGGTGCTGATCTATCAATATGGCCCTAAGGAAGCGGTGCCGATCATGGCGATCGCGGCCGTGATGGCGAACCTGTCGCGGATCATGGCCTGGTGGCGCGAGGTCGACTGGCGCGCCTGCCTTGCCTATTCGGTCACGGGGATTCCGGCTGCCGCGCTCGGCGCGCGGACGCTGCTGGCATTGCCGTCGCATGCCGTCGACATCGCAATCGGCCTGTTCCTGATCGCGATGGTGCCGGTGCGGCACTGGCTGGACCGGCACCAGCTCAGGACCAACCTCTGGCACCTGGCCGTCGGCGGCGCCGTGATCGGCTACCTCACCGGCATCGTGGTCTCGACCGGCCCGCTCAGTGTGCCCCTGTTTCTGTTCTACGGCTTGACCAAGGGCGCGTTCTTGGCGACCGAAGCCGCGAGCTCGCTCGGGCTTTACCTGAGCAAATCGGTCACCTTCGAACGTTTCGGCGCGCTGACGCCGGATGTGGCGCTGAAAGGCCTGATCGCCGGCTCGTCGCTGATGTCAGGCGCCTTCATCGCCAAACGCTTCGTATTGCACCTCGACCCCAACGTATTCCGCCTGCTGATGGACGGCATCATGCTGGCGGCCGGGCTGTCCCTGCTCTGGTCGGCGGCTTTTTCCTGAAATTCGACCGAACCCGTCGTGGCGGCCTGAACCAATTACGGCGAAAGCCCGACGAAGTGACGCGTGTCACAGCAAACCGTAAGTGACCACAGCTAATGGCTTGGCTGCATTTCAACTGCCAGGCCTGGAGAGATCAAAATGAACAGGGGAATTATCGGCGCCATCGTCGCCGTCGTCGTGATCGGCATTATCGCCGCGGGAAGCTGGTACACGGTCGATCAGACCGAGCGCGCCGTGCTGCTGCGCTACGGCGCCGTGGTCGGCACCGCGCAACCGGGCCTCGGCTTCAAGGTCCCGCTGATGGACACCGTCGAGAAGGTCAGCGTCAAGACCACGACCTTCACGTGGGACAAGATGAACTCCTATTCCTACGACCAGCAGCCGGCGGATCTCAAGATCAGCGTCACCCTGCGCGCGGCGCCGGAGAAGGTGGCGGACCTCTATGCGAAATTCGGCGCGCTGCAGACCGCGGTCAATCAGGTCGTCAGCCCGGTCGTGAACCAGCAGGTCAAGGTCGTGTTCGGCCGCTACACCGCGGTCAAGGCGATCCAGGAGCGCGGTCAGTTGAACAGCGCGATCAAGGACGCCATCACCTCGACACTGAAGGACGACCCGATGATCATCATCGAGAGCGTGCAACTGGAGAACATCGAGTTCAGCCAGACCTACCTGCACTCGATCGAGCAGCGCATGCTGGCCGAGGTCGAGGTGCAGAAGCTGCAGCAGAACGCCGAGCGCGAAAAAGTCCAGGCGCAGATCACCGTGACGCAGGCCACTGCCAAGGCCAATGCGGTCCGCGCCGAAGCGCAGGCCAACGCCGAAGCCACCCGCCTGAATGGCGAAGCCAAGGCCTCCAACATCCGCATCACCGGCGATGCCGAAGCCGCCGCCATCGAGGCGCGCGCCAAGGCGCTCGGCACCAATCCGAACCTCGTCACGCTGGTGCAGGCCGAACGCTGGAACGGCGTGCTGCCGACCACGATGGTGCCGGGCTCGGCAGTGCCGTTCGTGTCGATCAAGTAAGGCCTCGCACCACGCATTGACGATGAAGCCCGCGCTTCATCGTCAATACTCCGACTGAATTGATACAGGCGCAACACAAAGTGTCCGGGTGCGGAGTTCACTTGTCCGACGGATCCGATAGATTTCGCCGACTTCTTCACGGGGCAGGAAGCGGTGGGCGCACTTATTTTTGATTTCGACGGCGTGATCGCCGACAGCGAAGCGATCGCGAATTCCGTTCTGGCGGAAACCGTCAGCGGTCTCGGCTATCCCACCACGATGGACCAGTCCCTGACGCGCTATTCCGGCCGGCGCTGGGTCGACGCCATGGCCGAAATCGAAACGGTTACCGGCAAGCCATTGCCCACGAGGTTTTCCGACGATCTCAAGCAGGCCACGTTCGAGCGGTTTCGAACGGACTTGAAGGAAGTGAGCGGCGCAAAAGATTTCATCCGGCGCTTCTCACACCTGCCGCGATGCATCGCCTCCTCCAGTTCGATGGATCGCCTCGAGCTCTGCCTTTCGGTGCTGGCGCTGGAAGCTGAGTTCGGCAGTCATGTCTACAGCGCCGACATGGTCGAGCGCGGCAAGCCGCATCCCGACATCTTCCTGTTGGCGGCCGACAAGCTCGGCGCCGACCCGCGTCAATGCCTCGTGATCGAGGACAGCGCTGGCGGAATCCGGGCCGCCGGAATGACCGCGGTCGGCCTCTGCGCCGCCAGTCATATTCGCGAGGGCCACCATCTCAGGCTTCGCGATGCCGGCGCGGTGCACCTGGCGGATTCCTGGTCCGACGTTGCACATTTTGCGCACCGGTTTTTCGAAGCCAATCCGGTTTCCTGACTTTCCGCGACGTAGACCTCGGCGAGCTGGCCTTACTTCATCTGGCGGGTACGGCCCCATGCGTCCTTGATCTCGAGTACGACAATCGTCACGATTGTCGTCACCACGATAGGTCCGGCCAATATCGCCACGAGCGTAAGCATTTTTTCAGCGCGGCGGCCGTAGGCCGGGCGATCGCAGCCATTCGCTCAGATGCGATCCGGTCTCGGCCTGTCGGGCCTTGCGGATTGTGGCCTCCCGAACCGCACCGGACGGAAGCAATTTAGCTTGCTCATGCAGGCGGTGTGCCTCATCTGCAAGGCGCTGCTCGAGAGGCTGAGATAGTTTGAAATGGCGTCGCTGCTGCATAGGTCTGCTCCGTTCCTTGGAGGAAGGCGGGAGCGCAACTTGGCGTTCTCATCACCGATGGATGCCAGTGGCTGGGCGGTGATAGAACCAGTCTGACATGTCCGGCCGACGGCAGATGGTCAAAACAGCTCACCTCAGTCGTTAACAATTCAAATTAGGCCACTGCGATTTTCAAATTCAGCCACCAAGCGTCGAAACAAGTCAGCACGACTGGTGAAAAGAACAAATTAAGAACATTTTGGGATTTTCTATGCTATCAAAGCTTTACCTCTAACAGCGACTCGCCCCACCAATGGCCAAATCCACCCTCTCTTTTGTCTGCCAGAACTGCGGCGCCGCGTTTAACCGCTGGCAGGGCAAGTGCGAGTCCTGCGGCGAGTGGAACACGCTAGCCGAAGAGGACACCACCGGCGCCACCTCGATGCCGGTCTCGATCCGCAGCAAGCGCAGGGGACGGACGTTTGCGCTGGAAAGCCTCACCGGCAAGAGCCAGGACGCCCCGCGGCTGTCGTCCGGCATGGGCGAATTGGATCGCGTCACCGGCGGCGGCTTTGTCCGCGGCTCGGTGCTGCTGGTCGGCGGCGATCCCGGCATCGGCAAATCGACCCTGCTCACGCAGGCCACCAGCCTGATGGCCCGCGCTGGCCACCGCGTGGTCTACATTTCCGGCGAAGAGGCGGTGGCGCAGGTGCGGCTGCGCGCCGAGCGGCTGGGACTGGCCGACGCGCCGGTGCAGCTCGCCGCCGAAACCTCGGTCGAGGACATCGTCTCGACCCTGTCGGAAGGCGCGGTGCCGCGCCTGATAGTCATCGATTCAATCCAGACCATGTGGACCGACACGGTGGAATCAGCCCCCGGCACGGTGACGCAGGTTCGCGCCTCGGCGCAGGCGCTAATTCGATTCGCCAAGAAATCCGGTGCGGCGATCATCCTGGTCGGCCACGTCACCAAGGACGGCCAGATCGCGGGCCCCCGCGTGGTCGAGCACATGGTCGATGCGGTGCTGTCGTTCGAGGGCGAAGGCTCGCAGCATTTTCGAATTTTGCGCGCGATGAAGAACCGCTTCGGCCCGACGGACGAGATCGGCGTGTTCGAGATGACGGGGCTCGGCCTGCGCGAGGTCTCCAATCCCTCCGAATTGTTCCTGTCCGAGCGCGACCTCGGTAGCCCCGGCACGGCGGTGTTTGCCGGAATCGAAGGCACCCGCCCGGTGCTGGTGGAATTGCAGGCGCTGGTGGCGCCGACCACGCTCGGCACTCCCCGGCGCGCCGTGGTCGGTTGGGACACGAGCCGGCTGGCGATGGTGCTGGCGGTGCTGGAGGCCCATTGCGGGGTCAAACTGTCCGGCTACGACGTCTACCTGAACGTGGCTGGCGGCCTGCGCATTCAGGAGCCGGCCGCGGACCTCGCGGCCGCCGCGGCGCTGGTGTCCTCGCTGGTCAACGCGCCGCTGCCGACGGATGCGGTCTATTTCGGCGAGATTTCGCTGTCCGGCGCGGTCCGCCCGGTGGCGCAGACTTCGGCCCGGCTGAAAGAGGCGGCCAAACTCGGCTTCGGTCGCGCCGTACTGCCGGAATCGGCGCGCGGTGACGTCGGCGGCGATGCCGGGCTGGCGCTGAATACCGTCGGCGGCCTGACCAGCCTGGTCGCGGATATTGCCGCGCGCGGCACACCCAGAGCCAACCGGGAGGCCAGTCGCGAGGGCGCGGCTGAGAAAAATGCCACACCAGCGCGATTCCGTCGCGAGAATGGTTAAAGCGGCGTGACGCGCCACGCCCTCGCCGCTATACAACCGCGCGAAAGGCAGCGGGATGGCGCGATATCCGGCCTTGCGGGATGCGCCATATCACCGTCACCTAGGATGTCCCGGGCATGCCGATTCGCTGCTTGAGACCTTACGAGCGGACCTGACCAGCCGATGCCGATAACGATACTCGATCTCGTCCTGCTCGGGGTGATGCTGATTTCGGGGCTGCTCGCCATGGTGCGCGGCTTCATGCGCGAAATCCTGTCGATCGCGGCCTGGGGCGCGGCGGCTCTGGTCACGCTGTATGCCTTCGCCAAGCTGCTGCCGACCGCCAAGACCTATTTCAACAACGACACCGTCGCCTCCGTCGTGGTGGTGGCCGGCACCTTCATCGGTACCCTGATCGTGGTTTCGATCATCACGGTGCGGATTTCGGACATGATCCTGGATTCCCGGATCGGCGCGCTGGACCGCACGCTCGGGTTCCTGTTCGGCCTCGGCCGCGGCCTGCTGATCGTCGTGGTCGCCTTCCTGTTCTTCAGCTGGCTGGTCCCGGACAAGCAGCGGCCCGACTGGATTACCGGTGCGAAGTCCCGGGTGGTGCTGCAGGGAACCGGGGATTGGTTAATGTCGCTCTTGCCGGATGACCCCGAGAACACCATCTTAAAGAGATTCAAGAAGAATAAACCTGATGACGATCAAACTGACACCGAGCAGGCAGCGCCTGCCGGTGATGGCTACAGTAAACCTGCCCGCGACAGCCTCAAAAAGCTGATCGAGAAACCCGCGAGCAAATAATCTGGCCAAACGAGAGGCGATGGACGAGATGCAAAACCCTTCCAATCCCGCCCACCAGTTTGACTCAAATACCGCCATCGAGCTGCAGGACGATCTGGAAGGCGACACGCTCCGCGAGGAATGCGGCGTGTTCGGCATTTTCGGCCACCCCGAGGCCGCCGCCGTCACCGCGCTCGGGCTGCACGCTTTGCAGCACCGCGGCCAGGAGGCCGCCGGCATCGTCTCCTTCGACGGCTCGCGGTTTCACTCGGAGAAGCGGCTCGGCCTGGTCGGCGACACCTTCTCCCGCCGCGAGGTGATCGAGCGCCTCCCCGGCAATCTCGCGGTCGGCCATGTGCGCTATTCCACCACCGGCGGCAACATCCTGCGCAACGTGCAGCCGCTGTTCGCCGAACTCAATGCCGGCGGTTTCGCGGTCGGCCACAACGGCAACCTCACCAACGGGCTGAGCCTGCGCCGCGAACTGGTGCGCAACGGCGCCATGATGCAATCCACCAACGACACCGAAGTGATCCTGCACCTGGTGGCGCAGTCGAAGCGCGGCCGCTTCATCGATCGCTTCATCGAAGCGCTGCGCGCGATCGAGGGCGCCTACTCGCTGGTGGCGATGACCAACAAGAAGCTGGTCGGCGCCCGCGATCCCCTCGGCATTCGCCCGCTGGTGCTGGGCGAACTCGACGGCTGCCCCATCCTGACCTCGGAGACCTGCGCGCTCGACATGATCGGCGCCAAATATGTCCGCGACGTCGAGCCCGGCGAGATCGTGGTGTTCGACGAGCACGGCGCCAGCACCCACAAGCCGTTCCCGCCGAAACCGCCGCGGCCCTGCATCTTCGAATACATCTACTTCTCGCGGCCGGACTCGATCGTCGGCGGCCGCTCTGTTTACGACGTCCGCAAGGCCTTCGGCGCCCAGCTCGCGCGCGAGAGCCATGTCGAGGTCGACGTCGTGGTGCCGGTGCCGGATTCCGGCGTGCCCGCCGCGATCGGCTACAGCCAGCATTCCGGCGTGCCGTTCGAACTCGGCATCATCAGAAATCACTATGTCGGCCGCACCTTCATCCAGCCGACCCAGAGCGTGCGCGAACTCGGTGTACGCATGAAGCATTCGGCCAACCGCGCCGCAATCGAAGGCAAGCGCATCATCCTGATCGACGACTCCCTGGTGCGCGGCACCACGTCGAAGAAGATCGTGCGCATGATGCGCGACGCCGGCGCCAGCGAAGTGCACTTCCGCCTCGCCTCGCCGCCGATCCTGTATCCCGACTATTACGGCATCGATCTGCCCGACCGTGGCGGACTGCTGGCCGCGACCCATTCGCTGGAAGAAATGCGCGAGATCATCGGCGCGGATTCGCTCGCGTTCCTGTCGATCGACGGCATGTACCGCGCCATGGGCGAACCCGGCCGCGATCCCGCCAATCCGAAATTCTCGGATCACTGCTTCACCGGCGTCTATCCGACCCACCTCACCGACCAGACCCAGGTCGAACCGCAGCCCCGGCAATTGTCGCTACTGGCGGAAGCAAGCTGAGGCCACGATGATCCAGCAAATCTTCGGAATTGCCGGAGGTTTGTTGCTGGTTGGATTGATCTTCTATGGCTTTCGTCAGGGACTGAAGGTCACCCCAGACGACCGCCAGGATCGGAGCGGCGATAGCGGCGCGATCTGATCGTTTGTCAGTGATTTCAGCCCAGGAAACTTGTCATGGCCGGGCTTGTCCCGGGCATCCACGTCTGTAATACCCCGCCGCACAGACGTTGATGAGTTGAAACCATGACCAAACCCCTCGCTTCCCGTATCGCCGTCGTCACCGGCGCCTCGCGCGGCATCGGCCGTGCCACCGCCGTGGCGCTCGCCAAGGCCGGCGCGCATGTCGTCGCCGTGGCGCGCACGCAAGGCGGGCTGGAAGAGCTCGACGACGAGATCCGCAAGGACGGCGGCAGCACCACGCTGGTGCCGCTAAACCTCACCGATTTCGACGGCATCGCCCGCCTCGGCGCCGCACTGCATGAGCGTCACGGCAAGATCGACATTCTCGTCGGCAATGCCGGCGTCGCCGGCCCCTCGTCCCCGCTCGGCCATATCGAGTTGAAGCCCTGGAACGACGTGATGGCGATCAACGTCACCGCCAATTTCCAGCTGATCCGCTGCATGGAGCCGCTGCTGAAACAGTCCGACGCCGGCCGCGCCGTGTTCGTCACCTCGGGTGCCGCCAACAAGGCGCCGGCCTATCTCGGCCCCTACGCCGCCTCGAAGGCCGCGCTCGAAGCTTTGGTGCGGGTCTGGGCCGAGGAAACCGCGAACACGAGGATGCGCGTCAACCTGTTCAACCCCGGCCCGATCCGCACCCGCATGCGCGCCACGGTGTTCCCCGGCGAAGACCCGATGACCCTGGATACGCCGGAACAGGCCGCGGAATTCATCGTGCCGATGTGCGAGCCGGCGTGGGACGCGACCGGCAAGTTCTACGATTTCAAGACGCGGGCGTTGATGAGTTTTCGCTCGCCTGCGTGAGCCGCTCGCCCGTCATTGCGAGGAGCGAAGCGACGAAGCAATCCAGTTCTTCTCTTCTGAAGCATGGATTGCTTCGCTTCGCTCGCAATGACGGCGCGACTCGTAGGATGGGTTGAGCACAGCGAAACCCATCGCTCCACTTTCGTCGACGCAAGAATGATGGGTTTCGCGAAGGGCTCAACCCATCCTACGGTCTAACTGTGGGCGATGAGAACTGCTTCGCCTCGCGCACAAGCGAAATCTTGCGACAAGTCCTGCGGCAAAGTAACCCGACGGGCAAATCACCAAAAGTCTGTCCAGCCCTCCGCGCAAAAATAAATCGCTGCCCCCGTCGGGCAAATCAAATGCATAACGCCGCCCGTCTCCCGCGATGAGAGGGGCGCTCGCGATCGTCACGACGTGCGGTGAGATGCGGTGGACGCGATGGTGCGAAGGACGAGCGCATCCGTTGCGTACGGCGAAATCGTTTGGGTCCGACGCCCCGATGCAGGCGTCAACTCGTGACGAGGCGAAAGCCTCGCACGGGGATGGTGTCACAAAAAGCAGGGTCACCAGGACGATCTCGTATAAGCCGTAAGCCATTGCGCAGGGAAGGCCGGATGCCTCCGCCAAACCTGTATGCTCGTAGGCGCACATTTCTATGCACATTGCCTGCGAGACCTCGGGTGCGGCGCGCACCCGGTCTTCCCTGCGCCCTCTATGTTTTGGGGGCGGATGAATTGAAAAAAACTCGGGCAAAGTATGCCGCGAGAACAACTCTTGTCGTCCCGGCGAAGGCCGGGACCCATAACGTCTAAAAGTTGCGATGAACGAAGTTGTATCCACCGCCCCATTCTTTACGGCCGATGATGTTTATGGGTCCCGGCCTTCGCCGGGACGACGGGGAATAGATTGCTCGCTCTCTCAACGGTCACTTCGAGTTGCAGCAGGCCAAACCGTTGACTCCTCCCCCTCCCCGCGATTGACTGCTCGCCAAGCGGGAACAACCCGTCACTAAAATCAAGGGAGGAACCCATCATGCCGACGCACCGTGCGCGCTCGATAGCTGCCGTCCCGCATTTCGCCAAAACCATTGCCGCCTGCATCGCCGCCGCCGTGCTGGTCGCCACGCCGCTGTCGATGCGCCCCGCGCAGGCCGGTGACGTCCCGACGTTTGCGGTCGACGCATCCTGGCCAAAACCGCTGCCGAACAACTGGATCATGGGACAGGTCGGCGGCATCAGCGCCGATGAGCAGGGACACATCTGGGTGTTCCAGCGCCCGCGCTCGCTGACCGACGACGAAAAGGCCGCAGCGCTCGACCCGCCGCGCACCAAATGCTGCGTCCCGGCGCCGCCGGTGCTGGAGTTCGATGCCGACGGCAACCTCCTTCGCTCGTGGGGCGGCCCCGGCGAAGGCTATCAGTGGTTCGGCAACGAACACGGCATCGAGGTCAGCGGCGGATTTGTCTGGCTGACCGGCAACGCCAACGACGACAGCCAGATTCTGAAGTTCACGCCCGACGGCAAGTTCGTGCTGCAGATCGGCAAGATCGCGCCGGCCAAGGGCAGCAACGACACCACGCAGCTCGGCAGGCCCGCCGAGGTCACCGTCGACAAGGACGCCAACGAGGTCTACATCGCCGACGGTTACGGCAACCGGCGCGTCATCGTGTTCGATGCCACCACCGGCGCCTACAAGCGGCACTGGGGCGCCTATGGCAAGCCGCCGAACGACGACAAGCAGCCGCCTTATGATCCCAAAGCGCCGGTGGCGCAGCAATTCGGCAATCCCGTGCATTGCGTGAAGATTGCCAATGACGGATTGGTCTATGTCTGCGACCGCACCAACAACCGTATCCAAGTCTTCAAGAAGGACGGCACTTTCGTCAAGGAGTGGTTCTACGAGAAGAACACGCTCGCCAACGGCGCGGTGTGGGACGTCCTGATCTGGCCCGATCCGAAGCAGACCTGGCTGTTGAGCGCCGACGGCGCCAACAACGAGATCCGTGTGCTGAAACGGGACGACGGCACCGTCGCCGGCCATTTCGGGGGCAACGGCCGCAACGCCGGGCAATTCCACTGGGTTCACACTATGGCGGTGGACGCCAAGGGCAACCTCTATACCGGCGAGGTCGACACCGGCAAACGCATCCAGAAGTTCAGGCTGACGTCGGACGCGCTACGATAGGCGGATTGCCGGGGGCGCCCGGATTCACTAGACAGCCTCCAGTTCAATGCCGGGTCGGCTTCGACAAGAGAGCCGCCCGGCGACCATAGATGGAGGAATTCGATGAATACAATCACAGCGCGGCGCCTTGCCGCATTGATCACCGTTGCCGGCGTTGCGCTCGCCGCCCCCGCCTACGCCCAGGACAAGACCGTCAAGATCGGCGTCTTGAACGACATGTCGAGCCTCTATGCCGACATCGGCGGCCCCAATTCGGTGGTCGCGATCAAGATGGCGGTCGAGGATTCCGGCTTGACCAAGAAGGGCTGGAAGATCGACGTCATCAGCGGCGATCACCAGAACAAGCCGGACGTCGGCGTCAACCTTTCCAGGCAGTGGATCGACAACGAAAAGGTCGATGCGATCGCCGACACGCCGAACTCCGGCGTTGCGCTCGCCGTCAGCAACCTCGTCAAGGAAAAGAACATCGTGCTGCTCAACTCGGGGGCAGCCAGCGCCGATCTCACCGGCAAGGCCTGCACGCCGAACACGGTGTCGTTCACCTACGACACCTACATGCTCGCCACCGGCACCGGCAAGGCGCTGACCAAGGCCGGCGGCGACACCTGGTTCTTCCTGACCGCCGATTATGCGTTCGGCGCGGCGCTGGAGCGCGACACCACCGCCGTCGTTACCGCCAATGGCGGCAAGGTGCTGGGCGGCGTCAAGCACCCGATCAACTCGTCGGACTTCTCGTCGTTCCTGCTGCAGGCGCAGGCCTCCAAGTCCAAGGTCGTCGGCCTCGCCAACGCCGGCGGCGACACCACCAACGCGATCAAGCAGGCCTCCGAATTCGGCATCGTTGCCGGCGGCCAGAAGCTGGCCGCGCTGCTGCTGTTCATCAACGACGTGCATTCGCTCGGGCTGAAGACCGCGCAGGGCTTGACCTTCACCGAGTCCTTCTACTGGGACATGAACGACCAGACCCGCGCCTTCTCGAAGAGGTTCTCGGCGCTCGCCAGCAAGAACGCGATGCCGTCGATGACCCAGGCCGGCAACTACGCCATGGTGCTGCATTACCTGAAGGCGATGGAAGCGCTCGGCGGCAATCCGCATGACGGCGCCAAGGTCGTCGCCAAGATGAAGGAACTGCCGACCGACGATCCCTTGTTCGGCAAGGGCCCGCTGCGCGCCGACGGCCGCCGCGTCATTCCGGCCTATCTGTTCGAAGTGAAGAAGCCGGAAGAATCGAAGTATCCGTGGGATTACTACAAGCAGATCGCCACGATCTCACCGGAAGACGCCGCCAAGCCGCTCGAGGCCAGCGAGTGCCCGCTGGTGAAGAAGTAACGCGGTACGACTAGTCTCTCAGTTCGTCATTGCGAGCGAAGCGAAGCAATCCATTTCTTCTGCGAAGGAAATCTGGATTGCTTCGTCGCTTCGCTCCCTAGCACAAACGCTCTCGCGTTTGTTGCGGGCAATGACGGTTCAAGCGGAACGATTCTGGTCCACCGCCATCGTGCGCCACGCAATCAACAGGCCCAGCACCAACAACGCCGCGGCCAGCAGGAACGGCGCACCCGGCAAATTCAGTGGCGCATGGTCGCTGATGAAATAAGCGAACGTCAGCGTGAACAAGAACGGTCCCGCCATTTGCGCGATGCTGTTGACGCTGTTGGTCGCACCCTGCAACTGACCCTGCTGATCCGGCGCCACCATCTGCGTCGTCAACGCCTGGATCGCCGCCCCCGCAACGCCCCACAGCGACATCACGGGAATGCCGACCCAGAACAATTCTCCGGTTGGCGCCACGCCATAGATCAGAAAGCCGAGCGCGCCGCAGCCGAGCCCGAGCAACAAGGCCCGCCGCTCGCCAAAACGCTTGACGATGGGGCCGACGCCCAGGCCCTGCACCACCATCGCGCAGACCCCGACCAGCGCCAGTGTCAGCCCGACGGTGGTCGTGCTCCAGCCGTAGCGATAGGTCGCGTAGAGCACGAAGGTCGAGGGCAGCACCACATGCGCGACCTGGCCGAAGAAATTCGCCAGCGACAGCCCGGCGAGAATCCGGTTGGAGCGCAGCAAATGCAGCGCGCCGAGCGGATTGGCGCTCTTCCAGCGAAACGGCGAACGGCGGTCCGCGGGCAGCGACTCCGGCAGGATCAGCCAGCCGTAAAGCGTGTTGGCGAAGCTCAGGCCGGCGGCGACCCAGAACGGCAGTCGCGGATCCATGCCGCCGAGCAGACCGCCGAGCGCGGGCCCGAGGATGAAGCCGGCGCCGAACGCCGCGCCGATTTTGCCGAACACCGCGGCGCGCCGTTCCGGCGGCGTCACGTCGGCGATGTAGGCGAAGGCGGTCGAGATGCTGGCCGAGGTGATGCCGGAAATCACCCGGCCGACGAACAGCCAGATCAGCGACGGCGCCAGCGCCATCAGCACGTAATCGAGCGCCAGTCCGAAATTCGACAGCAGCACCACCGGCCTGCGGCCGAACCGGTCCGACAACGCCCCCAAAATCGGCGAGAACAGGAACTGCATCAGCGCCCAGGCGGTTCCGAACAGCCCGAAGATCCGCGCAGCACTCGCGGTGTCGTTGTCGACAAAGCTCTCCACCAGCTTCGGCAGCACCGGAATGATCAGGCCGAGCGCCAGCATGTCGAGCAGGATGGTGACGAAGATGAAGGCGGCCGCGGCACTGCGCACCGGCGGCATGTCGGCGGCGGCCGCGGACGCCTCGTCGCTCATGACGGCCGCTTGCGCTTGTGGGCGTACGGATTGGCCTTTTCACGCAGCGTGATCCTGATCGGCGTCCCCGGCAGTCCGAACGCCTCGCGCATGCTGTTGGTGAGATAGCGCAGATAGGACGTCGGCACCGCATCGGCGCGGGAGCAGAACAGGATGAAGCTCGGCGGCCGCGCCTTGGCCTGCGTGATGTAGTTGAGCTTCAGCCGCCGCCCCGATACCGCGGGCGGCGGATTGGCGTCGACCGCCTGCTCGAACCAGCGATTGAGGGTGGCCGTCGGCACCCGCTTGTTCCACACCGCATAGGCCTCCTCGATGGCCTTCATCAGCCGATCGATGCCCTCACCCATCAGGCCCGACACCGCGACAACAGGCGCGCCCTTGACCTGCGGCAACAAGTGATCGGTGTCGATCCGCAGCTCCGAAATCAGGCTGCCCTTCTTCTCCATCAAATCCCACTTGTTGACCGCCAGCACGAGCGCGCGCCCCTCGCGCTCGATCAGATCGGCGATCCGCAGGTCCTGTTCCTCGAACCGGTTCTGCGCGTCCATCATCAGCACGACGACTTCGGCAAAGCGCACCGCCCGCAACGCGTCGGCGACCGACAGCTTTTCCAGCTTCTCCTCGATCCGCGAACGCCGCCTGATCCCTGCGGTATCGAACACGCGGAATTCGCGGCCCTGCCAGGTGATCTCCACGGAAATGGAATCGCGGGTGGTGCCGGCCTCGGGGCTGGTCAGCAGCCGTTCCTCACCGAGCAGATGATTGATCAGCGTCGATTTGCCGGCATTGGGACGGCCGACGATGGCCACACGAATGGGGCGTTGCGCGATTTCCTCGTCGGTTTCGATGATGTCGTCGTCGTCGAACTCATCGCTTTCCTCGACCGGCTCCGGCATCAGCACCCGCAGCGCGTCGTAAAGCTCGCTCAGGCCCTCGCCATGTTCGGCTGAAATCTGGATGGGATCGCCGAGCCCCAGCGCATAGGATTCCATGGCACCGAGTTCGCCGTGCTTGCCCTCGCTCTTGTTGGCGACCAGCACCACCGGCTTGTTGGCGCGGCGGGCGAAATCGGCGAAGGCGCGGTCGTTTGGCGTCAAGCCTGCACGCGCGTCGAACACGAACATCAGCGCATCGGCGAGCCCGATCGCGGTTTCGGTCTGCTCCTGCATTCGCGCCGTGAGCGAACCCTTGGCGCCTTCGTCGAGGCCGGCGGTATCGATGATGGTGAATTCGAGATCGCCGAGACGTCCCTCGCCCTCGCGGCGGTCGCGGGTGACGCCGGGCTCGTCATCGACCAGCGCGAGCTTCTGCCCAACCAGCCGGTTGAACAGGGTCGATTTTCCGACATTGGGCCGGCCGATGATGGCAATCGTGAAAGACATAAATGATCCTAACGCCCTCTTTTGAAGGGCGTGTCAATCGAACGGAAATGAAACTCAGCGCGTGAAAGTGCCGCTCGGCACCGGGGCCGGGAACGGGGCGGCAGATTGTTGCGTGGATGGCGCGGGCGCCGCCGATCGGGCGGCGGGCGCATCGGCCGGCGGCGCGGTCGTGCGCTTGCGCACGATCGGCTTCGGCTTCGGCGCCGGCGGGGCAGCAGGAGTTGCCTCTTCCTCAGGCGCGGCATCGGGATCGGCGGCAGGCTCAGCCGCCGGCGCAGCGGCCGACGGTGCGGGCTTGCCCTTCGACTTGGCGCCGCGCTTGGATTTCGGATCTTCCGGCGGCGGAGCCGCGGGAGCAACCGCTACCTGCGGATTGGTCTCGTCGACCTGGCGGGAGCCCTTGTAGAGGTCCTTCGGCACGCCCTGTTCGAGACCCGGTACGCCGTCGGGGAAGACCGGCTTGCGCTCGCCGGGCAGCTTCTTCTTGGTGTCGAGGAAGTCGAGCAGATCGGACGGATCGAAATTGCCCATGCTGCCGCAGCCCGCCAGCGCGCCGGAAAGCGCGACGAGGACGGTGGCTGCGATCAGACGTTGCGGGCGGCGCATGGTCGGTTTCTCGTCAGCTCTGGATCAGCTTTTGGCGACCGGCGGAAGCAGGGCCTGCAGCGCTTCGGCGCGCGACCGCAGGCTTGGCGGAGTCTCGCCGTCATTGGCAATCAGGTCCAGCCATTGCCGCGTCGCCGCGGCATCATTGGCGCGCCACGCCGACAGCGCCAGCAACTCGCGCGCGGTATGGCGAAACGTCGCGCCCGGGGCGGCGGCGGCTTCGAGGCGCGCTTTCATGTCGGGATAGGTGGCCGTTTCCAGCAGCAACTGGGCGGCGCGGATCCGCGCCAGATCCTGCTCGGCGACGCCGACGCTGCGGTCGGCGGTGATTTCATCGAACATCTTGGCCGCTGCCGCCGTATCGCGGCTGGCGACCTCCGTAGCCTGGCGCAGCCGCGCCAGCACGCGGTATCCAAACGGCGCCTTGGCGGCCAGGTCGGCAAAGGCCGCTTCGGCCTCGGTGTGCTTGTTGGCCTCCGAGAGCTCGGCAGCCTTGTCGAAGGCAGCGCCAGCCTCGGCGGCCTTCTTGGTTTCCAGGTATTGGTAGCCGCGCCAACCGCCGACCGACGCAATGATCAGCAGCGCGAGCGCGACGATATAGATCGAGTACTGCTCCCACAGCTTCTTGAGCTGGTCGCGGCGTACATCCTCGTCTACTTCATCAAATAATTCAGACACTTAAGGCTATCCCATCCCCTGGGGAAACGCGATCATGGCGGCCACATCCCGCGCCCGATCCCTGCATGGTCGCGGCGTTACCCTAACGATATGGCGGTGGCAAGGCAAAGTGAGCCGGATCAAAGCGTTAACGGCGGAGGCGGAACGCCCGCGGCAAGCAGTCCCCCGCAGAATGCTCTGGGAATGTTGACATCGCCGTTCAAAACTTGACGTAATCACCCCCTATTATCCGTTGATTATCCTCGTGATTATCTTGTGATTATCCTGGGTTCGTTTCGCTTTTTGAGGGTGGTTCATGCTTCGCCGTGCCCTGCTTCTGACACTTGCCATGGGGCCGGCCGCCCTGCCCGCGGTATCTCTGGCTTACGAGATCAAGCCGAAGGCTCCCGCGACCGCCTTTACCGGTAAACTGCATCCGGACATCCTGGGCGTCTCACCGGAATCGACCGCCGATACCGCGCGCCCGATTTTCGAGGCGCGCTTCAAGGGGCATACCGATACCCAGACCGACATCCAGCAGCAGAAACTGGGCGACACCGGCATCGGCTACGTCGCCGCGGCGAATTTCACCCTGCCTGCAGCTCCCAAGCAGACCGGCGAGTTGCTGTCGGCCAGCTTCTCCTCGCCCGCGAGCGCCAACCGCGCCTATTTCATCGCCCGCAATCTGACCTTCGCGCCGGACCAGCAGCCGTCAAAGGCCGACATGATCAAGGAGGTGATGGACAAATACGGCGTCCCCACCATCGTCGGCGATCAGCATTTGTATTACATCTACCGCTCGGGCTCGATCATTTCCGCCGGCACCAAGTACAAGGAAGCCACCGCGCTTGAAGCGATCGACAAGCCGCTCGATCCGCGGGCCGCGGTCAAGCTCAACGGCGAGACCGTTCGCGGCAGCTGCGTGGCCGTGATCAAACGTGCGCAGACCAAGGCGAAAACCTTGAGCGCGATGCTGGACGAAGCCAAGGGCGCCAACTGCGACGGCGTCTTGAGCGTGCAGTTCATTCCCGGGACGCCGCCGGACCGGGTCGGGATCGCGCAATTCACCCTGCTGGACGTCAAGCTCGTCATCAGCGCGTCCGCGATCGACAACGAGGCCATCGCGGCGGACCAGAACGAACGCAAGGCACTCCCGAAGGGCAGCGCGCCGAAGCTTTAGCCTCACGCGCAGGCCGCCAGAACAAGAAATCTTCGCTCATGTGGAACCTTTGCATCGGCATCTGCTTGAACTGGAGTTCGCAGGAGTTTCAGGCCATGCGCGAATTTCCATCGATCGTCCCTTACGGCGCCGACCTGACGGTTTATCAGGTGCTGGAAACGCCGGGGATCGGCGGCACCACTCGGACCACCGAGCGGACCGATCTGGAAACCGTCATTGCCGAACTGTTGTCCGGCCGCTTTCACGATCCGATACGGATTCTCGCGTTCAACACGCTCGAGCACTGGACTGAAGACGTGTCGGAAGATGTCGCACGCGAAATTCAGTGCCGCTGCGATATCGAAGGACGCCACGTGCCCGACTACCTCCAGGATTTTGCGGGCAACCGCGCCTAGCGGCCAAGGCAGACGGCTTAATTCCGCGCGGCTTCCCAGGCTTCGCGCAACTGCCGTTTCATCACCTTGCCGTTGGCGTTGCGCGGCAGCGGGTCTGACGTCAGATCGATGGTTTCCGGCACCTTGTAATCCGACAGCCGTTCGGCGCACCACGCGCGCAACACCTCGCCGCCGACGGCCTGGCGGATCACCACGACGGCATGCACGCGCTCGCCCAGCACCGGGCATGGTTTGGCGATGATCGCGCTCTCGACCACATCAGGGTGGCTGGCCAGCACCGACTCCACCTCGGCGGAATAGATCTTCAGGCCGCCGCGATTGATCATGTCCTTCTGGCGGTCGAACACGCGAACGAAATTCTCGGCGTCCACCGAACCGAGATCGCCGGAATGCCAGAAGCCGGCGGTAAAGCTCTCCGCCGTCGCCTTCGGATTGTTCCAGTAGCCTTTGATCACCGAACCGCTGCGAATCCAGAGTTCGCCGATCTCGCCTGATGGCAGCTGATGCCCGTCCGCTCCCATGACGATGATCTCCGCGCCCGGACAGGGCAATCCGACGCTGTCGATATGGCTTGCGGTCAACTCGCCCGGCATCATGGTCGAGGGCGACGTGGTCTCGGTGGCGCCGTAGCAGTTGGCGAGCTTGAGGCCCGGGATCTTGGTGGCAAGGCGTTCGATGGTCGCGATCGGCATCGGCGCGCCGCCGAAGCCGCCGATGCGCCAGCTCGAAAGATCGTAGCTGTCGAAATCGGGTTGCAGCAGGCAGAGATTGTACATCGCCGGCACCATGACGGTGTAGGTGACGCGTTCGCGCGCTGCGACCTTCAGGTACTCCGCGGCCTTGAACTCCGGCATGATGATCAGAGCGCCCGCGCAGCGTAGCATGGTCGTGATATTGGCGACCACGCCGGTGACATGCCCGAGCGGCACGGCGGCGACCGAGCGATCGGCCTCGGTCAGCTTCAGGCACGCCACGAACACCATCGAGGAATGAATGATGGTGCAATGCGCCAGCATCGCGCCTTTGGGCTTTCCTGTCGTGCCCGACGTGTAGAGGATCATCGCGGTGTCTTCTTCGCCGACCTCGGCCTCCGCTTGCAGCGGCGCGTTATCGGCCAGCTCGGAGAAGCGCGAGAGCTCGGGATTGTCGTCGACAGCGATCCGGAAAGACAGGTCCGGAATATCGCGCGCGTCCGGCAAGCGATCCGCGAGCGCAGCCTCGTGTATCAGGAGCCGCGCGCCGCAATCCGTCAGCACATAGGCGATCTCGGGCTTTTGCTGACGGGTCGAGAGCAGCACCGTCACCAGACCGGCATGGGCCGCGGCGAACATGATCAGCACGAACTCGATGCGATTGCCGAGCAGCACCGCGACCCGGTCGCCGCGCCGCAGCCCCAATTTTTGAAAGCCCGCCGCGATCCCGGCGGATCGCCGCGCGACCTCGCGCCAGCTCATCCGTCGCTCGCCACAGACAAGCGCTTCGCCCTCGGGATTCCGCGCCACCGCATCGGCAACCATCGCCCAGATGCTCCTGGGCCGTTCGCCGAACGCCGGCACCACGCGATCGCCGAAGCGTGCTTCGAGCCGCATCGGAGGAATCGAATGCTGCGACCAGTCCATGGCGCCCCTCGTCAGCTTTTCTTCATCTCATAGACGTGCTCGGGGCCCGGAAACGCGCGCGAGCGCACGTCGGTCGCATAGCCCTCAATCGCAGCTTCGATCGCGGGCCCGAGATTGCCGTAGCGGCGCACGAACTTCGGCGTCCGTGGCGACAATCCCAGCATGTCTTCGAGCACCAGCACCTGGCCGTCACAGGCGGCGCTGGCGCCGATGCCTATGGTGGGAATGGCGATCGTTTCCGTGATCTTCCGCGCCAGTGGCTCGGCGACGGCTTCGATCACGACCGAGAACGCGCCGGCTTCCGAGACCGCCCGGGCGTCGTTCAGGATCGGCTCCCAGTTCGCTTCGTCGCGGCCCTGGGCGCGAAACGAACCGAGTGTATTGATCGATTGCGGCGTCAAACCGATGTGGCCCATGACAGGCACGCCGCGCTCGGACAGGAACGCGATGGTCTCCGCCATCCGCGCCCCGCCCTCCAGCTTCACCGCGCCGCAATGGGTCTCCTTCAGGATCCGCACCGCGGAGTGAAACGCCTGCTCCTTCGAAGCCTCATAGGAGCCGAACGGCATATCGACCACGACCAGCGCATGCTGTGAGCCGCGCATCACGGCATGCCCCTGCAGGATCATCATCTCGAGCGTCACCGGCACCGTGGTCTCGAAACCGTGCATGACGTTACCCAGGGAATCGCCGACCAGAATGACGTCGCAATAGCGATCCACCAATGCCGCGGTATGCGCGTGGTAGGAGGTCAACATCACGATCGGCTCGCCATTCTTGCGCGCGCGAATGTCCGGCGCAGTTTTGCGCTTGATGGCCGACTGAACCGACATGCTAGACTCCAACCACGGGGACGCCGATCACGACCGGGTGGAACGCGAAGGCCAGCGCCAGATAGGCGACGATCCCGACCGCGATCGCGATCAGGTCGTTGCCGGGACCACCGACGGGGATCGGCGG
>JAIEPP010000711.1 GCA_019748335.1 Xanthobacteraceae bacterium | reverse complement strand
CGCCCGTCCTCGATGATCAAGCGATGCGCGAGCACGCCGGTTTCCAGTTGAAGGTTTTTCCTGGACAGAACGAGCTTCAGGAAGCCGCGGGCCGAAGACCAGCGCCGGCCACGCTTCTGATTGACGTGAAAGTAGCCTACGCCCTCGTTGTCTCCGGTGTTGAAGTCGGCTTGGGCGGGTATGCCCATCTCCGTGGCAGCCTCGGCTACCGCGTCAAGAACCGGCCAGGAGACGCGTGGCGCTTCGATACGCCAGCCGCCGCCTACGCCATGAAATTCGCTCTCCCCCAGAAAATGATCTTCCAGCCTTTGGAACATCGGCAAGATGTCGGACCAGCCCCAACCCGCCAGTCCGAGCTGCCGCCAGCCGTCATAATCACCAGCTTGGCCCCGCATCGAAATCATCGCATTGATCGATGACGACCCTCCCACGACCTTGCCCCGGGGGTAAGCCAGCGCACGACCGTTCAGTCCCGGCTCGGCTTCGGTCTTGAACATCCAGTCTGCGCGCGGATTACCAATCGTGAAGAGATAACCGACCGGGATGTGGAACCAGATCCAGTTGTCCATGCCGCCGGCCTCGAGCAGCAGAACCCGGGATTTGGGATCGGCGGAAAGGCGGTTGGCCACGATGCAGCCAGCGGTACCGGCACCGACCACCACGTAGTCAAAGTCGCCGGCAAGGGTTTTGGTCATGTCACGGACTCGGGATTGAGGGCGAACGCCGGACATCCGACGGTCAGCGCGAACGATGGAATAAAATGGCCTGATCACCGGGCTTTGGTGATCGGATACGGATCAGCCGATGGTTCTTTCCAGAACGGCCAGCCAGTTTTCCGAGCCGATTTTTCGCAACAACGGATCGGTGTAGCCGCGCTTTCGTAATGCCTCGAACAGGACCTGCAGGCCGGCGGCCGAACCAATCGCCTCCGGCACGACAGCACCGTCGAAATCCGAGCCCAATCCGACGTGGTCCTCTCCGAGCTTTTCGATCAGATAATCGATTTGCCTGACCATCAAGTCGACCTCGGTATCGGGCCGCATGCTGCCATCCGGTCTCAGAAAACACGTCGCGAAATTCAAGCCGGCGATGCCCTTGGTCTCCCTGATCGCCGCGAGCTGCTTATCGGTGAGATTTCGGGGTGATGGGCACAGCGCATGGGCATTGGAATGGGTGGCGACCAAGGGAGCATGGCTGAGACGGGCGACATCCCAAAATCCCTTCTCGGTGATGTGCGACAGATCGACCAGGATACGCTTGTCGTTGCAGACTTTGACAAGTCGCTCGCCATCGGCCGTCAAGCCTTCGCCGATATCCGGCCCCGAAGGGAAATGAAAGGGAACGCCGTGGCCAAAGATATTGTCCCGACTCCAGACCGGCCCGAGCGAACGCAAACCGGCCGCATAGAGAAGCTCAAGCAGATCGAGATTCGCATCGATCGCGTCGGCGCCCTCGATATGCAGCACCACGGCGAGCGCGCCACGCGCGATCGTCGACCTGATTTCCTTGACGGTCCGACAGATCGCCACGCCTCCGAGCGACGATCTCTCGATCTTCAGCAGCGTCGCCAGCATCGAGAGGATCGGATTTCTTGCCTCCTCAAGACTCAGACGAGGCGGCAACGGCAGCTTGTATTGTCCGCCGGCCATTTGACGGGAAAACGCAAGCGGTTCGGACGTGGACGGCGAATACAGCGCGAACAGGCCTCCTACCAGCGACCCAGCCTTTGCCTTTTTCAGATCGATATGTCCCCGCTCCTCGCCTTGGAGAAAGTCCGAGACCGGATCACCCGACGTCGACTTCAAGAGCCTCAGGAGGACGTCGTTGTGGCCGTCAAAGACCGGGATTGCGTTATGCATTAGAAACCATGTGGGGTTGGCGGACCATCCGATCACTTTGCCCACGCGCGAACGCATGAAAAGCACAATTTCGGCGGCGGGGCGTTGCCGCCATGGCAATGCCAACTTCGGAGCCGGTCACCGAGACTTGTCGTTGGCCAGACTCCGATCGGCAGCAGTGCAGCCTGATCCCGGTTTTCACCCGCCGTTGCGCGGCTGGCATCGGTCCGTTCTCCATTCTGCGCTGGTCAGTTCCGCCTGGGATGCTAAGCCAGTGCCGCTCATGCCTTTCTTGATAGGGACGGCATCTGCGTTTCCTCCCAAGACTCGGACCACCGACCTTCGGTCGGTGGTCCCTTTTTACCAATGGCCGGAACTGCGAAGCGGTCGCGCTTCCTTGGGGGGGTGCTACGGCCAGCTTTCCTGGAGACAGATCGATGCTGGAGCGCATTTCTGAGCTATTGCCGGACGTCATCTCATGGCGGCATCATCTGCACGAAAATCCGGAATTGGAGTTTGACGTCCAGAACACCGCGGCCTTCGTGGCGCAACGTCTTCGCGAGTTCGGTTGCGACGATGTTATCGAGGGATTGGGACGAACCGGCGTCGTCGGCATCATCAAAGGCCGCGGCACGGCCGGCAGCCGGACGGTCGGCCTGCGCGCGGACATGGACGCCCTCCCGATCACGGAGCAAACGAATCTGCCCTATCGATCGCGCGTCCCGGGCCTGATGCATGCCTGCGGCCACGACGGACACAGCTCGATGCTGCTGGGGGCCGCAAGATACCTCGCCGAAGTCCGAGACTTTTCGGGGACGGTCATCCTCGTGTTTCAACCGGCGGAGGAAGGTGGCGCCGGTGGTGCCCGCGCGATGATCGACGATGGTTTGATGAAGCGCTTCGGCATCGACGAGATCTACGGTATGCACAACTGGCCGGGTATTCCGGTTGGCAGCTTCGCTATACGGACCGGCTCGATTATGGCGGCGTTCGACTCGTTCACGATCGAGATCGAGGGAAAGGGCGGTCACGCCGCCACGCCGGACAAGGCCGTCGACACGGTCGTTGTTCTGGCTGCCATCGTGAATGCGCTGCAGACGATCGTCGCCAGAAATGTCGACCCAAGGGACGCCGTCGTCATTTCCGCTTGCCAGATACACGCCGGCGAGGCTGATAACGTCATTCCGCAGTTCGGTCGCCTGTCCGGATCGGTTCGAACCCTGACTGCGGCAGCGAGCAAGTTCTGCGAAGGACGAATGCGCATGATCGCAGAGGCGACGGCCCACTCATACGGTGCAAGGGCAATGGTCACCTACAGGCACACGATACCGGCAATGGTAAATGAGGCTGGCTGCAGCGGCTATTTTGCGGAAGCTGCCGCTCAACTCGTCGGTGAGGAACATGTCGACACCAATATCGCTCCGCAGATGGGATCGGAAGACTTCGCAGAATTCCTGCTGGAGCGCCCGGGGGCGTTCATCCTGATCGGAAATGGAGACTCGGAGTCGCTCCACCACCCGGCCTATAATTTCAACGACGACGTGCTGCCCTTTGGCATGTCGCTGTGGAGCGAGATCGTCCGGAACCGGCTGCCGGGCTAAACTGCCAAGTCGGTAATAGCGGAGGCCCGATGGCCATGCGGCGGAGGCCGGGCATGCCCGGTCTCCGCTCGAAGTGAAGCGGCGCGCTTCTTACGCGGCTAGTCCTTCGTTCTGGGGGAACATCGCCTTACGGGCCTGCTCATCCAGCTCCGATTTGAAGGACGTGCTCTCCTTCAGCTTGAGCGCCTTGAGGGCCGCCGGCCTTGCTCCGATTTCCGTGACCAGCCGCTGAACGTTCGGGAAGGCAGCGAGCCCCTGCTCACCGAAAATGTAGCCGGCGGAAATGGCCCAGCCCCATAGCGCCATATCGGCGATGCTGTATTCGGACCCGGCCAGATATTTCGATCCTTCGAGATGTTTGTCCAGGACACCGTAGTGTCGTTCCACTTCCTTGACATACCGGTTCTTGGCGTAAGGCAGCGCCTCCGGGGCATAGTGCAGGAAATGAACGGCCTGACCGGAGAAGACTGACAGGCCGGTGGCAACAAATTCGAGCCAGGAGAGTGTTGCGGCCTGCGCTTGCGGCGCGGCTGGAATGTATTTCCCGTGCTTGGCTGCGAGGTGGAGCAGAATGGCATGCGAATCGAATACCTGGATGCCATCATCCTCGACGGCGGGCACCTTGGCATTGGGATTGATCTTCAGGAATTCGATCTGGTGCTGCTCGCCCTTCATAATGTCGATGGGCAGGACCTCGAACGGCAACTGCAACTCCTCGAGCAGGAGAGCCACCTTCATCGAATTCGGCGTGGAGTGGAAGTAAAGTTTCAGCATGTTGGCGTACCTTCGATTGTGAGACTGGTAAGGCGAAGCAAGCGGCTCACCCGCGTGGCGACGCCTGTTGCGGCCAGCGTCTGCCGCCGAGCCAATGCGACGTTTAGGCGCCTGCCGGCCGCGGTTGAAATCGATAGGACGAATGGCTGATATCGGCGGGTTGAAGAGCCCGGTGAGGCACTCCGGGCACCGTTCTTGCCCGCGATCAGATTGACGCTTGGGAAACCTGCGCCGCGGCCGCCGCAAAAATTCGCTCGCGGATCCAGCGGTGCGCTGCATCATCCTGCATGCGACGGTGCCAGAGCGCCTGAAGACGGAAACGACCGAGTTCCAGCGGCGGCTCAAACAGCTCGAGCAGAGGCTCGAAGCGCTGCAGAAATCGCCTTGGCAGGGTACACAGACAATCGCTGTTCGCAATCATCAGCGGAGCAAGGGCGTAGCTCTGTATCGAAATGCTCACATGTCGCTTCCGGCCAAGTTTGGCAAGCTCCCGGTCCACCATTCCGGTGAATTCGGCGCCTTCGGCCGAGATCAGAAGGTGGTCGAGTTCACAGAATTCGTCCAGGGTCGGTCTCACTCTGCCACGGGGATGTCCGCGCCGCTGGGCGGTCATCCATTCCTCCTCGAACAACGTCCGACTCAGCAGATCAGGATGCTGGTGCTTGATGACACCGACAAACAGATCGATATCACCCCGTTCCAGCTCTATCGCCAGCTTGTCATGATCGGGCAACACGAATGCCAATCGGACGCGCGGCGCGTCAACCTTGAAGCTCGGCAGCAATTCCGGCGCAAGCATCGCGGCCGGATTGTCGTAAGCGGCGACGACGAATGTCCGTTCATCCAGCTGGGGATCAAACGCCTGTTCCGGCCCGACAAGCTCCCGCAACTGCGCCAGGACCTTTGTCAGGTTCTTCTCGACCCCTACCGCGCGGGGTGTCGGGGTCACGCCCCGACCGGCGATCGGCACGAACATCCGATCGTCGAATAGCACCCGCAGCCGGCCGAGCCGACCGGAGAGCGCCGGTTGTGTGATGCCAAGACGATGTGCCGCACGACTGACATTACGTTCGATCAGCAGGGCGTCCAGCGCCATCAGGAGCGAGACGTCGAGTTCGTTGAGCCGATCCGACACCGACGCCTCTATCGCGCGCCATACACCGATCTGGCGACCTCGATGGAAATCAGCCCGTCCCGGACGTCGCGCGCCACATCTTCCTGTGCACGCGACCGCGGATTCCCCCGGCCCCCACCGCCAGGTGTCATCAGGATCAGCCGTTCCCCGGCTTCCACCTCCTGAGCCCCCTTGCCCTTCAGCTTCTGTCCCGACTTCAGTCCGATAAAGCCCGCCGATCCGTCATCAGCACCTTCGTGGCCACGGGCTGCGAACGAGATACGATCGAAGGAAGCGAGAACCTGGAACGGCTTGTTGCAGGCCGATTCGATTTCCAGCACCTGACCGAGACCGCCGCGAGTCTTGCCCGCACCGCCGGATCCTTCGCGCAGTTCCTTGCGCCAGAACAGCAACGGCGTCTGCGTCTCGGCGATCTCCACCGGCGTTCCCGATAGACTGGTCGGGAACGCGGTCGCGGACAAACCGTCCTTGCCACTCCTCGCGCCAGTGCCGCCATTGCTGGTAAAGCCTACCGTAAAGCCGTAACGGCCCGAGCGCCCATCGGCGGTTTCCCCGCGCATCGTGATCAACCAAACCGACGAGGCGCCTTCCGCCGGCACGCGATCGGGCACCACCTGGCGAAGACATCCGAACACCACATCCGGGAGCATCTGCCCGATTACATGCCGCGTCGACACCGGTGCCGGCTTCAGTGCGTTCAATACCGACCCCTCGGGCGCGGTGATCGTAAACATCGAGAGCGAACCCGAATTGTTCGGAATCCGTCCGCCAATGGCACATGCAAGCCCGAACATGGTGTAGGCTGCGGTGTAGTTGATGGCGACGTTGATGCCCCGCGGAGACTGTGCGGACGAACCGGAATAATCGACGTGGATACCCTCGTCGGAGATCGTCAGCGTTGCCGACAGTACGATCGGGGTATCGTAACCATCGACCGTCATGCTGTTTTTCCAAGTACCTTTCGGCAACTTGCTGATCTCCGAAATCATCGCCTCGCGCGAACGCGACAGCACGTGCGAAGAAAGTGCCTCGAGATCGTCGATCTCGAACTCCTCCATCATTTCCAGCAAACGCGTGGCGCCGACATCGTTACAGGCGGCAAGCGCGTAGGTATCCCCTTCCGTCTCGACCTCCTGGCGGGTATTGCCGCAGATCATCGCCATCAACGTTTCGTTGACTTGCCCCCGCTCGAACAACTTGAGCATCGGAATGTGAAGGCCCTCCATGTAAACGTCGGAGCCGTCGGGACCGAAACCGAGCCCACCGATGTCCATGACGTGGCTGGTGCAGCAGAACAGCGCCACCGCCCTGCCGTTCCTGAAACAGGGCGTTACGACCACAAAATCGTTGAGGTGGCCGGTTCCTTTCCAGGGATCGTTGGTGATGAACACGTCGCCCGGCTGCATCGTTTGCAGCGGATAGCGACGCATGAAATGCCGCACCGATTCCGCCATGGTGTTGACGTGGCCGGGAGCACCCGTAATCGCCTGCGCCAGCATGTTACCGCTGGTGTCGAAGACCCCGGCGGAAAGGTCGGCGCATTCCCGCACGATAGGACTGAACGCCGTTCGTATCAGGACCTGAGCCTGCTCCTCGACGATTGCGATCAATCGATGCCACATGACCTGGAGGTCGATACTCGCGCTTGCGTCAATTTGCTGCATTTTTGCTTCCGGCGGGTTGATTGCGGTTCAACACGATATTGCCGTGGCGGTCGATGTGAGCATCGAACGCGGCCGATACGAAGGTGGTCGTTTCACGCTCCGAGATCAGAGCCGGTCCGCTGATCCTGACTCCTGCGGCGAGCGCCTCCCGCTCGAAGAGCGGCAGCTCGATATGCGTCCCCTTGCGTCCATCAAAGAAGCGCCGGACCCGGTGCGCCACCGCCGTCCCTTCCACAGCCGTCACTTGCGCGATGGGACCCAGTCTATCCGCGCTCTCCGCTGTGACAAGAACCGACCAGCTCAGGATTTCCTTGGCGGCCCCGGGAATGGTTCGATTGAACAACCGCGTATAGGTGTCTTCGAAATCCCTCGCCAGGGTTTCACGATCGTTCTCCGTCAGATCCCGATCGGGAATCGAGACCGCGATCTCGTGGCCTTGGCCGACATATCGCATGAAAGCGAGCTTGCGGGTCTTCAGCGGCGCGTCCCCGGCCCCCTCTTCGACCAGCAGCCGCGCTTCCCGCTCCATTTGATGCAGCATCTCGGAGATGCCGGAGTACTCGAGTGTCTCCACCAACGCGTGCCGGCTTTGCACGAGTTCGTAGGAGATCGGCGCCCTGAGAAAACCTACCGCCGAGCCGACGCCGGCATTCTGCGGAATCACGACGCGGCGGACACCTATCTTTTCGGCGACGCGCGCCGCATGCAGAGGCGCGGCGCCGCCGAATGCGATCATGGTGTGATTGGCCGTGGTCTTCCCCTTCTCGATCGCGTGAACCCGCGCGGCGCTCGCCATACTTTCGCAGACCATTTCGTGGACGGCATAGGCGGCCAGTTCGGCGGACATCTGCAAGGGCTGTCCAACATGGTCCTCAAGCGCCGTCGTGGCGGCAGCAAGGTCGAGTTCGACCGTTCCACCGGCAAATGCCGCGGGTTCGATCAGTCCAAGCACGGCATCGGCATCGGTAACCGTCGGAAGCGTTCCGCCCAACCCATAGCAGGCCGGTCCCGGCTGCGATCCGGCACTTCGCGGCCCAACCATGACGTTCTTCAGGGAATCGACGTGGGCAATCGAGCCCCCGCCGGCGCCGATCTCGACGAGGTCGATCACCGGGATGCGCAGGGGAAGCCCGCTGCCTTTCTGAAAGCGCGCCGCGCGGTCAACCTCGTAGACGCGGTCCGTGTCCGGACGCAGATTCTCGATCAGGCACATCTTTGCGGTGGTTCCGCCCATGTCGAACGACAGCACGCTTCGTTCGTCAAGGCGCGCCGCAATATCGGCGGCGAATATCGCCCCGCCGGCCGGGCCGGATTCGATGAGCCGGACCGGGAAACGGCGCGCGGTCTCCAGTGAGGTCAGGCCTCCGTTCGACGTCACCAGGTAGATGACCCCCTTGAATTTCACGCGCGACAACGCCGATTTCATGCGCGCGAGGTAATCCGCCATCTGCGGACGGACGTAGGCGTTGGCAACCGTCGTGGAGGTCCGCTCGTATTCGCGGATTTCGGGGCAGACTTCCGACGAGATCGAGATCGGGACATTCGGGAGCGCGCCGGCAAGGATGTCGCGCGCGCGCCGCTCGTGCTCGCCGTTCGCATAGGCGTGGATGAAGCAGATGGCGATGCTCTCGATCTTTTCTTTCTCCAAGCGCCGTGCGTGATCGGCAAGCGCGGCCTCGTCCAGTTCGACCAGAACATTTCCGCGCGAATCGATCCGTTCACGAACGGTCAGTCGCAACGAGCGCGGCACCAGCGGAACCTGCTTTTCGATCTGGAGATCATACTGATCGAACCGTCCTTCGGTACCGATCTCGATGACATCGCGGAAACCTTCAGTCGCGATCAGAGCCGTCGTCGCGCCACTTCGCTCGAGCACGGCGTTGGTCGCCAAGGTCGTGCCATGGACGAAAATGTCGATGTCGGCGTAGGTCAGGCCGGCCTCGTCCAGCGCCAGTCCGGCGCCGTTCATGACGCCCAATTCCGGATATTTCGCCGTCGTCAAGATTTTCCTGGTCAGGCGCTTGTCGCCGACCTCGAGAACGATATCGGTAAATGTTCCGCCGATATCCGCGGCCAGGCGAACCAATGTCTTTTCGTTCCCGGCCGCCGAACCGTTTGGCCGCGGGCGGATTTCCTGGTTCATTTTCTTATTCTCTTTTTTGAGTCTTGGAGGTTTAGACAAGTCCAGCAAAGCAAGCGGCTGCGGCAACGGACGGTTCTGCCGCCCGTCGCCGCGTCTGCCGACTAGTGCGCTGCGCCCGTGTCCGGATCCTCGAGCGACTTGCGAACGATATTGCCGAGGAACTGCATGCAGGCCATCGACGTCTCGCCGTCCAGACCGTCGACACCGAATTCGGTGCTGGCATAGATCGCGTCGATACCACCGGCCATCTGGCAGGCACGGATGATGCGTTCCTCCTGGGCAGGGGAATGCACCAGCTTCGGCTTCTTGAGCAGGAAAGCCAGGGCGGCCTCGATGCCATAGCAGCCCCAGTTCGACATCATCGCGGGAAGCAGAATGTCGGTGCCTACCCGGGTACAGAGCCGGTCGCCGTTAGGCATCGCGGCAGCCACGGTCTCGACGATACGGCCGAATCCGATCTCGTTGCCGTGATCGCCGATGCCGATGCTGAGGACGCCCTTTTCCTTCGCCATGGTAACGATCTGCGAAATGTCGATGACCTCGTGCTCGACGGTCGTTTCAGGTCCCATATAGGCCTGTGCCGTCAGGTTGTAGAGGAAGCCATCAGCGGCGGGTCCAAGCCGCTCAGCGGTCACGACCGCCTTGGGCTTCATTTCCGCAAAGATCTTCTCGACCCAGCCTTTCACTTCCGTCTGCTTCCTCGGCGAAATGGCAAGTGCCGCACCGAGACGGCGATCCCGCGCATCCTTGAAGGAGTCCTTGATCATCAGACCGGCCGCCATGCTCGACGCAACGATCGGGTCGACATGGCAGGGTTCGCAGACGAACACCGGTACCGCACCGATTCCCTTCCACAAGGCCATCGCCAGCGACGCCGCACCGGGAGGGCCGTCGTCTTCGCCCTTGGGCATGTGGGGAGGATATCCAGCGCCCGTGAGGATCAGCACGGTGTCTCCCGGGGAAACCGATTTGATGATGCTCTCGGCGGCAACCATCGAGATCGGACGATCGCCGACCAATGCCCGTGCCGCGTTGTAAAAGGTCCGAGTCACGTTGTGTGGCAGGCCGGGGTTCTTTGCCTCAACCGTAATCACCTGATCGATGGCTTCTCCGACAAAGTCGGCCGTTGAAATCTTGTTCGAGCCTTGGCGGCTCTTCGAGGCAGTCGTCGTGATGTTCATTTTGAGGCCCTTGCTCAGTGGCGTTTTGGTGCGGCGGAAACCAAGCTCGCTTTGCCGTGCGCATAAAGAGCTGTTTTTCGAGGGATATTATGCCGAGCCAGCATCAGTAGCTTGCCTGCCGGGGCGTTTTGATCGATATGAGCTTCGAAAGGGCACACGTTGGAGGGCTGGCGCCCATACATGCAGCAACGTCCCCACCCCACCCTGCGGCCTCGACCACAACCATTGCGATGCCCGCCGGGCATCACCGCGTACGAATCACGGCGCTGTTCGACACGTCCTCGCGGTGATCCACTGAATCAAGGCTACAGTTGAAGATGCATCCGCGGTGTCGTCGCGGTGGTCCGAAAGATGGAGAGGATAATGACAGACACGTTTAAGCTGCGGAGCGGACCTTCACGTCGGCAGCTGTTGCAGGGCGCCGCGTCTGCCGCCGCAGCGCTCACGTTTCCAGGTGCGCCCGCGATTGCTCAATCGGCTCGCCGGGACATGCGGATCGGAATCTGGGGTGGCGACTTCGGCAACATCAGTCCGGTCGTCCGCTGGGATATCCAGGCCGGCCTTCCGATGCTCAACATCTTCGATAATCTTGTCAGGATCGACTACGAGAATCGAAAGATCATCCCGCATATCGCAGAGGAATGGACCAACACCGCGCCCGACGTCTGGCGCATCAAACTGCGTGAAGGCGTGAAGTGGCACCGCGGCTTTGGCGAGATGACCGCCGAAGATCTGGTTTACACTTGGCGATATCATCTGGAATCGAAAAGCTTCCAGGTCGGATTTGCGCTGTTCGCGCTCGATACCATCAAGGCCGACGGCAAGTATGTCGTCGAGGTGAAGACCAAGCGACCATTTGGCGCATTCCCCGGCGTCGCGATGGGATACGGCGGCATGATTATCTCGCAGAATGCTCACAAGGAGATGGGCAACCAGGCTTACAGCGCCAAGCCGATCGGACAGGGTCCGTACATGGTCGAGACCCTGCGGGGCAACGAACTGGAGCTGGTTCGTAATCCGGAATATTGGCGACCGGGTTTCCCAAAGCTCGACAAGCTGATGTACCGCGCCGTGCCGGATTCCAGCGTGCGGCTGCAGGCATTGATGCGCGGCGAACTCGACTTCATGACCCATCCGGAGTCGCGGGAGGTCGCCGACGCCGCCAAGAATACGAATTATACCACGGTTCGCACACCCGGATGGAATTGGGATTACCAGCAGTTCAATCTGAAGGGCGATCCGAAGGCCCCGTTCCAGAACAAGCTTGTCCGTCAGGCCATCTCCTACGCGATCGACCGGGAAGCGATCGTCAAGGAAATCTATAATGGCGAGGCAAATATCACCGACAATCAGATCCCGAAGGGGTATCTCGGCCACCGCGCGTCGCTGCAGCGCTATCCAAAGAACGGCGATTTGAACAAGGCGAAAGCCCTGATGGCCCAGGCCGGCGTCAAGGGTTACGAAGTCGAGGTAATAACCAGCGACAAGGATTGGCTGCGGCGCGAACTCGAACTGGTTGCCGCAATGGTCAGCCAGATCGGCATCAACTACAAGATCCGAAACCTTGATATGGGCGGCTTCAACAACCTCTGGCTCAACCAGAAATTCGAGCAGCACCTTGAGGACATCACTCTGGTAGCGCCCGATCCGGATGCGACGAGTTGGTGGTTCCTCAACAGCAAGGGCTCATCGAGTGGACTGAACAATCCGGAGATGGACGCCCTCACCGACAGCGCGCGGGCCGAGTCGGATCCCGAGAAACGAGAAGGGCTCTACCACCAGATCGTCGACCGTACGCTGGAGGACTGCCCGCTGGTTTATCACTGCAACGTCAACATGGTGCAGATCTTCGACAAGCGCCTGACCGGCTTCAAACCTTCTCCGCAGGAATATGTCGAGCTGCACGACGCCACGACCTGGTCGGCGTGACGAACACATTCGCTTCTTGGGAAGGCCGGGCTCAGCCCGGCCTTTTCGTTGGAAGACACCGCCAAATAGACAAGTATTTGAATTTACTTGATATTTCGAATCTATACGTTCCGGAGCGATACCACGAGAATGACACCGGGATGACAAGAAACACCGTGCACGGTATGCCGAAGAGTGGCAATATTTTCTTCGCCCTATGCCAAAATGGCATCTGACCGGTGAAGCCAATGTTGAAGACCTCCTTGCGGTATCTCATGTCCGTCGCCCGGCACGGTTCGATCCGGGCCGCCTCCGGCGAACTGAACATCGCGCAATCGGCCGTCAGCCGGCGCCTGCAGGCGCTGGAGTATCAGGTCGGCACGCCGCTGTTCGAACGAAAACCACGCGGCGTTGCCCTGACCGAAGCCGGCGAGCTTCTCTACTCCTACTGTCTCAATTCGACCTTCGCGATCGAGCGGCTGTATTCCGAGATCGACGAACTGAAGGGCCTGAGACGAGGCAGGGTTCGCCTGGCCTCGATGGAATCCGCAGTGACCTCGGTCCTCTGCAACGCGATCGATGCTTTTCGGGCCAAGCATCCCAACATCAACTTCTCGGTCGACATCCTGACGTCCGATAAGGTTCTCGATACCGTCTGCGAAGGCGACGTCGACATCGGATTGACGTTTGGCGGCGAGTTCAGCGACGAGATCCACGTCGACTACAATTCGAGCGAACCGCTGCTGGCCACGATGACGCCTGACCATCCATTAGCGAAATTCAAGAGCATCAGCATAACGGAATTGGCCAATTGGCCGATCGCACTGGCGCCGCCGCGGTCGAGTTCACGCGTGATTTTCGACAAGGGGTGCGCCAAAGCGGGCGTCATCATCAAGCCGGCGCTGGAAACCAATTCCGTCGAGCTGATGCATCGCTTCGCACTCGGCGGAACCGGCATCACCCTGATGTTGAGACATGCCGGCATGTCGTCCTTCAAGAACAAGGAACTTTGTGCGATTCCGGTGGAAGGCGACGACTTCCGGGGTGACGTCAGCGTCATCACCCTGAAGGAACGCAAGTTGCCTCTCGCAGCGGAAGCTTTTCTTCTGACCATTCGCGAAGAACTGTCCGGACTTCCCTTCCCTGTCATGCCCGTCGATGCCGTCAGAGCATCGGCTACATCGAAATAAACCGCTTTTACTGAGACTCTTCACCTGCCTAACCTTTTTGCGGTCATCGGCATTGCCGTCGCAATGCGCATGGGAGAGCGATAGGTCGCAAAAGATGTGGCGTTACGTCTTCAGACGTCTGGGTCAAATACCGATCGTTCTCGTCGTCGTAACGATTACGATTTTCATCGTCGTACGTTCGACTCCTGGAGACCCGATCCAGATCATGCTCGGCATGCAGACGTCGCCGGATGCCGTTGCGGCGATTCGTCATGAATTCCGCTTCGACCAGCCCCTCTATCGGCAATATCTGCTCTGGCTTTGGGACGTCGTGCACGGCGATCTGGGACGATCCGTGCGCCTCAATCAATCCGTCGTTTCGCTGCTGACGGAACGCTTCCCCGTCAGCTTCCGGCTCGCGCTGGCAGCCATGGTGTTTGCCGTGCTGGTATCGATTCCGCTCGGAATCATCTCCGCACTGAGGCGCAACACCTGGGTCGACTATCTCTGTACCGGCGTCACCCTGATCGGTTTTTCGATCCCCAACTTCGCGCTCGCGCTCGTGCTGATCTTCGTGCTCTCGGTCAAGCTGCAGTTGCTGCCGATAACCGGAATTGGAGCCACGAGCAGTTCGTTATGGGCGTCGATCGCGCCCTATGTGCTGCCATCCCTGGCATTGGGCATGTTGCAAGTGGCCGTTCTGACGCGACTTCTCAGATCGTCCATGATCGATGTGCTCTCGCAAGACTACATCCGCACGGCAAGAGCGAAGGGACTGATGCCCAGTACCGTATTGGTCGTCCATGCGCTCAAGAACGCGCTCATTCCGTTCGTAACGATGATCGCCATTCAATTCGGTTATCTCATCGGTATCCAGGTTACGATCGAATACACCTTTGCAATCCCTGGAATGGGAACGGCGATCCTGAACGCCGTCGTCAACCGCGACTTCCCGGTCATCCAGGGCTTCACCCTCGTCATCGCGTCGTTCTTCCTGTTGACCAACATTCTCGCCGACATCCTTTATTCCGTCCTCGATCCACGAATTCGGTACTGAGGCCCGCCGTGACCTATTCATCGCCATCGGCGGAAACGGAAATCGAGATCGTCCGAAATGAAACCGGCAGACAACTGGCGTTTCGCCAGTTCCTGCGGAATCGCGCCGCGACGGTGGGATTGGTATGCCTTCTGGTCATCTGTCTGGTCGCGATCGCAGCCCCGCTGATCGCGCCATTCGACCCGGCCGCCATCAAACTATCCGAAAAACTGCGGCCACCTTCATTGATTCACTGGCTGGGCACCGACCATTTTGGCCGTGACGTTCTGTCCCGCATGATCTGGGGCGCGCGCATTTCGCTTTCGGTGGGCCTCACCGTCGTCATTTTTGCACTCGCAACCGGCGTCCCGGTCGGGCTGATCTCCGGCTACACCGGCGGCAATACGGACAATACCCTGATGCGGCTGATGGACGGCTTCCTCACCTTTCCCCCGCTTCTGCTCGGTGTCGCCATCGTCGGCCTGCTCGGACCCGACGTTCAGAACGTCATGCTGGCGCTGGGAATCGTGCAAATGCCGGTATTCGCCCGTATCGTGCGATCCGCCACCCTGGCGGTCCGGGAGGAGACCTACATTACGGCGACGCGGGCCTTGGGCGCCGGTGTCGGACGCATCATTGGCCACATCCTCGGCAATATTATGTCGGCCATCGTCGTACAGGTTACCATCGGCTTCTCCGCCGCGGTGATTGCCGAAGCTTCGCTGAGTTTCCTGGGCCTTGGCGTTCAGCCGCCAGCTTCATCCTGGGGACGCGATCTGTCCGAGGCGCGCCGTTTCATGAACGATGCGCCCTGGCTGTTCCTTGCCCCGACGGCCGCGATCATGATCTGCGTGATGTCGATCAATTTCCTGGGTGACGGATTGCGCGACGCGCTTCAGCCGCGGTCGTGGCGTTCGCACCGGCCGGCTGCCAAGGAGCCGAACGCGACATGACCTCGCCGCTTCTGACCGTCAATAACCTGCGGACTTCGTTTCGGTCCGACCGTGGCACCGTGCGGGCTGTCGACGGCGTGTCGTTCACCCTGAACCGGGGCGAAATACTCGGCCTTGTCGGCGAAAGCGGAAGCGGCAAGAGCATGACCGCCATGTCGATCATGCGGCTGATTCCGGAACCACCCGGCTCCGTGGAGGCGGACGAACTGCGGTTCGACGGGATCGATCTTCTTGCGCTATCGGAACGCCAGATGCTCGACGTGCGGGCGGCACGAATCGCCATGATCTTTCAAGACCCGATGCGGTCGCTCAACCCGGTGCTCTCGGTCGGGCGGCAGCTCACAGAAACCTTGCGCCGGCATCTCGCGCTGGATGGAGCCGCCGCGCGTCGCCGGGCGATCGAGCTGCTCGAGATGGTCGGTATCCCCATGGCGAAATCGCGCCTCGGCGCATATCCGCATGAATTCTCCGGCGGAATGCGCCAACGCGTGATGATCGCGATTGCCTTGTCATGCAATCCATCGCTTCTCATTGCAGACGAGGCGACGACCGCGCTCGACGTGACGGTACAGGCGCAAATCGTCGACCTGATCAAGACGCTCGTCAAGGACATCGGGGCGTCGGTGATCTGGATCAGTCATGATCTCGGTCTCGTCGCCAATTTGTGCGACCGGGTCAACGTTATGTACGCCGGGCGGATCGTCGAAAGCGGTCCGATCCGGGACGTGTTTTACCGGCCCTCGCACGGCTATACGCTGGGCCTGATGTCCTGCACGCCCCGCATCGACCTGGTCGGCGAGAGGCTCCGGCCGATCGAGGGACTTCCGCCCGACCTCAGCAGGCCCATGACGCTCTGTCCTTTCCTGCCACGCTGTGCCCATAGCGTCGACCGCTGCCGGACCGAGCGGCCCGCCTTGATCGAGGAACAGCCCGCGCATTGGGCAAGCTGCTTTGCCGACCTGACGGGCTCCTGGAGACAAACGACGTGACCTCGCCGCTGCTTCAGGTGGAAAATCTCTGCGTGTCGTTTCCGGGAACCGGCGGCGCGCGCGTCCGAGCGGTCGATGGCGTCAGTTTCACCATCGAGCGGGGCAAGACGCTCGGACTGGTCGGCGAGTCCGGCTGCGGAAAATCCACCACGGGGTACTCCCTGTTGCAACTGATCAAACCGACCTCCGGTCGCGTGATCGTGGACGGGATCGACATTGCCAGCCTCTCGCGACGAGAAATGCGGCCGTACCGCCGCCGGCTGCAGATCATTTTCCAGGATGCCGCGGCCTCGCTCGATCCGCGCATGTCCGTTGGCGACCTGATCGGAGAAGCTCTCGACATCCACGGATTGGCGCGGGGAACGGCGCGCCTTCCACGCATCCGAAAACTGCTCGATCTCGTTGGTATTCCCGCGCGCCTGCTCCAGCGATTTCCGCATGAACTGAGTGGAGGCCAGGCGCAGCGGGTCGCGATCTGCCGTGCGCTGGCGGTCGAACCCATGCTGATCGTCTGCGACGAGCCGGTGTCGGCGCTCGACGTCTCGATCCAGGCGCAGATCATCAATCTCATGCAGGACCTTCAGAAAGAACTGGGGCTAGCCTACCTCTTCATCTCGCACGACTTGTCCGTCGTTCGGCACATCAGTGACCGGATTGCCGTGATGTATCTCGGTCGCATCGTCGAAACCGCCGACAAGCACGAGATCTTCGGTTCTGCCGCTCATCCCTATACCAAGGCGCTGCTTTCCGCCGTGCCGGTTCCCGACCCGGATATGGAACGGACACGCGAGCGCATCGTGCTCAGGGGCGATCTGCCAAGTCCGGCCAACCCGCCGTCGGGCTGCCGGTTTCGAACGCGCTGCCCGGTCCCCATCGATGATTGCGCTCAAATCGATCCCCCCTGGAAGACACTGAGCGAAACCCACCATGCGGCTTGCATTCGGATCCAGGGAATCCCGGAAACCAGCCTATTCGAAGGAGTTCGGTATTGACCTACACAGTGATCGGACGTTGCCCCCGCAGTGGCGAACTCGGAGTTGCGATCGCAACCTACTCGCTCGGCGTCGGCGGCTTGTGTCCGCAGGCGGCGAGCCATGTCGGCGCCATGTCGAGCCAGGCTTTCGTCAATCCCGAACTGCGGCCATTGGCGATCAACCTTCTTGCCGCCGGCCACCCCGCGGCAAGCGCCCTCGAACTCGTGATGCAGGCCGACCCGCTGCGCGAGTTCCGGCAGGTGGGCATCATGGACCGCGAAGGCCGGACCGCCGTTTACACGGGCGCGTCGACGCGCGCGTTCTCGGGTCATCGGTCCGGAACCGACTACGCGGTTTTTGGCAACGTTTTGGCGAGCGAGAACGTCCTGCTTGCGATGGCTTCGGCGTTTGAACAGTCCGCCGGAGAGCCACTCGCGGAGCGCCTGGTCAGGTCGTTGGAAGGCGGCCGGACCGCCGGCGGACAAAAGGGCGCATCCGGCCCGCTACCGGAACGCTCGGCGTCCATTCTTGTCCATGGCACGCGGGACGTTGCCGAACTGGACTTGCGTATCGATATGCATATCGATGCCGTTTCGGAACTAAGGCGGCTTTACGATCACTACCTCCCCTATCTTGCTTATCACCGGAACCGATGGCTGGACCCGGCCACCGCACTACCTCAAGAGGCTTTCGTACAGGCGCTGTTGCAGCCGCAATCGAACATCCCAAGATAAATTCCGTGGATTGGTACTGCCAGTCGTTACCGGCGCCGCGAGGGACACGCTAACAAACAATGACCGTGCCCCTCATCCATCGAGAACGATGACGAGATCGCGCGCGGCAACACTATCGGCGATCTTCACAACGACTTCAGCGACGGTACCGTCGCGCGGTGCCCGCAATGCGGTCTCCATCTTCATGGCTTCCAGCGTCAGCAAGGTATCGCCCGCCTTGACCCTGTCGCCCGATCTCACCTGCACCGACGAGATCGTACCCGGCATCGGCGCCGCGACGTGGCATTCATTGTCCTCATCGGCTTTTCGACGCGAGGTTCGCTCTCCCGCGAAAGTCCGATCCGGAACCTTTATTGTTCGTGGCTGTCCATTCAACTCGAAGAAGACTTTCACCTCACCGTCTTCGTCTGTGGCCGTCAACGCCTGGAAGCGCACGAGCAGAATCTTCCCGAGCTCGATCTGGATCGACACTTCGTCTCCGGGCTTCATCCCGTAGAAGAATACATTCGTCGGCAACGCCGAGACCGGGCCATACTTCCTTTCCGCGGAACAGTACTCGGCATAGATCCTGGGATACATCAGGTAGGACGCCAACTCCCGGTCATCGACAGGACGGTCACACAGCCGCTCTGCCGTTGCGCGCTCCTTGTCGAGGTCAACCGCATCAATCAATGAACCGGGACGAACGGTCGTTGCCGGCTGGTCCTGCAGCACCTTGGTCTGGATCCCGTCGGGCCAGCCGCCCGGGGGATTGCCAAGGTCGCCTCGTAGCATTTCAACGAGGGACGCCGGGAACGCGATGTCGATATCCGGATCCACGACATCCGCGGCAGCCAGGTTCTGCGCGACCATCATCAGCGCCAGATCGCCGACAACCTTAGAGGACGGCGTCACTTTGACGATATCGCCGAGAAGATCATTGGCGTCGCGATAGGCCCGCGCCACCTCGTCCCATCGACCTTCCAGTCCTATCGAGCGCGCCTGCTCCCGGAGATTGGTGAATTGCCCGCCCGGCATTTCATGCAGATACACTTCCGATGCGCCGCCGCGTAAATCGCTCTCGAATGCCGTATACTGACCACGCACCCGGTCCCAGTAGGACGAAATAGCCCGTATGGCCTTCGGATCCAGACCGGTATCGCGTTCGGTATTGCGCACGGCTTCAACGATGGAACCGAAACACGGTTGCGATGTCGTGCCCGACATGGCGTCCATGGCGACATCGACTGCATCGACACCTGCATCCACCGCTGCCAGCAATGTCGCAGCGGCGACGCCGGAGGTATCATGGGTGTGAAGTCGAACGGGCATGCCGACGGCTTCACGTAGCGCCTTGACGAGTACCCGAGCCGCGCCCGGCTTGAGCAGCCCGGCCATATCCTTGAGCGCAAGAATCTGACAACCGGCGCGTTCAAGCTCCCTTGCAAGAGCGACGTAGTAGTTAAGCGAATACCTAGACCGGTTCGGGTCCAGAATGTCGCCGGTATAGCAGATCGCGCCTTCCGCAACCTTGCCCTCTCCAAGAACCGCATCGATCGCCACGCGCATGTTCTCGACCCAGTTGAAGCAATCGAAAATCCGGAAAATATCCATGCCCGCCGCCGCCGTCTGCCGGATGAAATGCCGGACAACGTTATCGGGATAATTGGTATAGCCGACGCCGTTTGCTCCACGCAGCAACATCTGCGTGACCATGTTCGGAGCGGCGGCGCGTATCGCGGCCAAACGCTCCCACGGATCCTCGGTCAGGAAGCGCATGGCAACGTCGAAGGTCGCCCCACCCCAGCATTCAAGCGACAACAGGTTCGGCAAACCCTTCTCGTAGGCGGGCGCTGCCGCCACTAGATCGAAGGTGCGGACACGGGTTGCCAGCAGGGACTGGTGCGCGTCCCGCATCGTCGTGTCTGATACCAGGAGGCGCTTTTGATCGCGCATCCAGTGCGCAAGGCCGGCCGGACCGGACCGGTCCAGAATGTCGCGTGTCGTTTCCACGGATTGTTCGCGGTCCGAGATAACAGGGGCAAGGACGCTTCCGAAGCGCACCGGCCTGGGGCGGTCCCGGGTCTGCGGATGGCCGTTGACGCTGACATCGGCAATATAGCTGAGAAGCCTGGTCGCGCGATCGCGCCCAGTTTTCGCCTTGTAGAGCTCCGGCGTCTCGTCCACGAACCGGGTCGTGTAGGAACTGTTCCGAAATTTGGGATGGTTCACGACGGCTTCGAGGAATTCGAGATTAGTTGCGATGCCTCGAATACGATATTCGCGGAGCGCCCGATCCATCCGTGCTACGACCTCGTCGGAGGATGGCGCCCAGGCCGTCACCTTTTCAATCATGGAATCGTAGAATGGACTGACCACAGCGCCCGAATAGGCGGTGCCGCCATCGACGCGGATGCCGGGCCCGAACGCACCGCGATAGGCGGTGATACGGCCATGGTCCGGAACGAAATTATTGTTCGGGCTTTCCGTCGTGATCCGGCATTGAAGCGCGTGGCCGTTCAGCCTGATCTCGGACTGCGGCGGAATTCCGGTTTCATCTACTAGGCCGAGCCGGCCGCCTTCCATAATCCGGATCTGCGCCTTGACGATATCCAAACCGGTTACCTGCTCGGTAACCGTATGCTCGACCTGAATGCGCGGATTGACCTCGATGAAGTAGGTGGAATTCGTATCCACATCCATCAGGAACTCAACGGTTCCGGCTCCGACGTAATCGGTAGCATCTGCCAGTTTCAACGCCGCTTCGCACAATGCTGCCCGGATCGTCTGATCGAGATAAGGGTCCGGCGCACGTTCGATGATCTTTTGATTGCGCCGCTGCACCGAGCAATCCCGTTCGAACAGATGCAGGCGGTTGCCGTGCATGTCTCCCAAAATCTGAACCTCGACATGCCGCGCATGGCGCACGAGCTTCTCGAGATAGACCTCGTCCTTGCCAAAGGCGGCAAGCGCCTCGCGGCGTGCGGCGCGGACGGCGTCAATTAACTCATTTTCGCTCTCGACGGACCTCATTCCACGGCCGCCCCCGCCCCACGAGGCCTTCACCATGAGCGGGTAGCCGATTTGCCGCGCAAGTTGCTCGATCGCTGGCGCATCGGCCGGTAACCGTCCGGTGGCCGGTATCACCGGCACGTTGACGGAGACAGCTAGTTCCCGCGCCGAAACCTTGTTGCCGAGCGCCCGCATCGTCTGCGGAGACGGGCCGACGAAGACGATACCGTTTGCCGCACACGCTTCGGCGAGTTCGGGGCTTTCGGCCAGAAACCCGTATCCCGGATGGATCGCGTCGGCCTTCGTCATTCGGGCGATACGGATCACCTCCTCGATCGACAAATAGGCCTCCAGCGGCCCCAGCCGGAGAGTCCCGTCTGCGCCACGACCGATCTGATAGGCTTCGTCCGCCTTGAAGCGATGCAGAGAGAGTTTGTCCTCATCGGCAAAGACTGCCAGCGTCTCGATGCCGAGTTCGGCGGCCGCCCTGAAGATTCTGATCGCTATCTCGCCGCGGTTGGCGACCAGAAGGCGATTGATACGAGTCGGTTGGTCCGGGGTCACGGCCGTCATACGAATGCTCCAAAAGCCCGGCCGCGCGACGTCGCGTCGCGCTCGCGGACCCAACATCAGTTCACTTTGAGGGTTCGACGTTGCCGGCCAGATGGCAGGCGACTTGATGACCGCCAGCGATCGGGCGCAGCTGCGGTTGCGCTGAGCGACAGACGTCGATTACATGCGAACACCGTCCGGCGAAGCGGCATCCACTTTCGGTCACCGCCGTACCGACCTCGCCGCTCGCCGTGCGCAGGAGTCCAGCCTGGACGGTCGGTCGAATTTGCGGGACGGCAGAAAGCAGTAGACGGGTATAGGGATGCTGGGGATCCGCAAACAGCGTCTTCTTGTCCGCCAGTTCCACGATACGCCCAAGATACATCACCGCGACGCGATCGGCGATGTGCCGTACGACCCTCAGGTCGTGCGAAATAAACAGGTAGGTGAGGCCGAATTTCTGCTGGAGGTCGACCAGCAGATTGATCACCTGTGCCTGAACCGAGACATCCAGCGCGGACACAGGCTCGTCGCATACGATGAATTCCGGCCTCAGCGCCAACGCACGCGCTATTCCGATGCGTTGGCGTTGGCCGCCCGAGAATTGGTGCGGATAGCGCGAGGCGTGATGCGGGGCAAGCCCGACGAGCGGAAGCAACTCGCCGACCCGTTGCCGGCGATCCGAGGCGGACGCCCCGGCCAGGAGCATCGGCTCCGCGATGATCGATTCCGCCGTCATTCGCGGATTGAATGCGCTGTAGGGATCCTGGAAGACTAGCTGAAGCCGGCGACGCTCCCGCTTCAGTTCCTTGCTGGACAACGACATAAAGTCGACGCCGTCGAACTGAACCCTTCCTTCGCTCGGCTCGATCAGGCGCATCAGCAATCGGCCGGTGGTCGACTTCCCGCAACCGCTCTCGCCGACCAGCGCCAGCGTCTCGCCCCGCACCATATCAAAGCTGACATTGTCCACCGCGCGGAGGGAAGCCTTCGTGCCGGGCGAAAAGACCTTCGATAGGCCTTCTACGATAACCAGGGGATGCGACGTCATGCGGATGCCCTGAACTGCGGAAATCCCACAGGGCGCACGCACGCGCAACGGCGGCCCGGCGAAATTGGGCTGAGAGGCGGCGGCGAAGCGGTGCAGGCCGTGTCCGATCGCGGACATCGGGGTGCAAAGGCACAACCGGGCGGCAATTCGTGCGGCGCCGGTACAGTCCCCTCGATGCTCGACAGCCGCCCACACTCGGCCTCCAGATCGGCAACGATCTTCAATAGCCCTTCCGTATACGGGTGAGCCGGTTGCCGGAATATCTCGGCAACCGCCGCCTGCTCGATGGCACGTCCCGCATACATGACCTGAACGTTATCGGCGAATTGCGCCACGACTCCGAGATCGTGCGTAATCAGGATGATCGACAGGCCGAGGCGGCTCTGCAATGAGCGAAGCAAATCGAGTATCTGGGCCTGCGTAGTCACATCGAGCGCCGTCGTCGGCTCGTCGGCGATCAACAACTTCGGTTCGCAAGAGAGCGCCATTGCGATCATGACGCGTTGCCGCATACCGCCGGACAGCTCATGCGGATATTGCGTCATGCGCTTGCGCGGCTGGGGAATGCCGACCAGATCGAGCAGTTCCTCGACGCGGCGCGACGCTTCGGCCGCCTTCATTCCGAGGTGGAGCTGCATCGGTTCGCGCAACTGGGCCCCGACGCTGGCGATCGGATTGAGCGACGTCATCGGTTCCTGAAAAATCATTGCGATCTCGCGGCCCCGGATCCTGCGCAGCTCCCTTTCGGACAACCTGGTCAAATCGCGTCCACCGAACCAGACGCTGCCCGATGAAATCTCGGCAATTTCGCTTGGTATCAGCCGAAGCAACGATAGTGCGGTGACGCTCTTGCCGCTGCCGGACTCGCCAACGATACCCAGCACCTTGCCTGCCGGTACCTCAAAACTGACCTCTTCGATGGCGCGAACCAGACCGTTGCGCGTGTGGAAGGCCACGCTTAGATTCTCGACGCGCAGGAGCGGTGCGTCCTGTTTCCGGAGGACCGGGCTCAACTCGTGATCTGTTGCAGGCGTCATCGCTGCTTCGCCTGTGGGTCCAGATATTCGCGCAGTCCGTTGCCGAACATGTTGATCCCGAACACAATCAGGATGATGGCGATGCCCGCGCAGTTGGCGATCCAGGGCGCGCCGAACATCCGGTCTCGTCCCTCCGCCAATATATTGCCCCATGTCGGCGCCGGCGGCGGCAAGCCAAGACCGAGAAACGAGAGCGCAGCCTCCTGAAGGATCATCTGCGCTACCTGCAGCGTCGCAACGACCGTCAGGATCGGAACAATCTGCGGCAGCAGATGCCGCGACATCACGTAACGATCGCCGCCACCGTAGGAAACGGCGGCTTCGACGAACGACCTGTGCTTGAGGGACCGCACCAGCCCGAAGACAAGGCGGGCGTAGATCATCCACCCGGATATGCCGAGCACCAGGATCAGGTTGAACGTGCTGCCGCCGAACGCTGCCGCCATGATGATCGCAAACAGCACATCGGGAAACGCCATGTGGGCGTCGGCAAAGCGCATGATGAGCTGCTCGATGCGGCCACCCTTGTAGCCGGCAATGAGGCCGGCGATCGCACCCAGGATGCAGGACAACGCCATCGATGCGGTGCCTACCATGATGGAGGTTTGGGTACCGAAAATCAGCCGCGATAACAGGTCCCTGCCGTAATTGTCGGTCCCCAGAAGATTTTTCGCCGTTCCCCCGGCCATGAAGAACGGCGGCTTCAACCGGCGCAGCAGATCCTGTTGCAGCGGATCGTATGGCGCCAGGTATGGGGCCAACGCCGCAAGCAGGCACATGGCGACGATAATGCCGGCTCCGAGGACGATCTTGAATCGCTTTCCAAACAGGCTTCGCTTCATGTCAATCGAGCCTGATCCGCGGGTCGTTGATCGAGAGAAGGATGTCGACCGCCAGATTGGCCACGACAATGACCACGCTGACGATCAGGACGCCCGCAATGACGACCGGGACATCACGCTGGAAAATGCTGCCGATCATCAGACGGCCAATTCCCGGCCACGCGAAGATGGTCTCGGTAATGATCGCCCCTCCCATCAGCCGCCCGATCTGGAGACCGATGAAGCTGATGATCGGATTCAGCGCATTCGGCAAGGCATGTCGGAACAGCACCTGCCTTCCCGACAATCCTTTGGCGATCGCCGTCACCACAAATTGTTCCCGGAGCGTTTCAAGCATGCTGGTGCGGGTAATCAGAATGATGTTCGGGAGCAAATAGGCGGCGAGCGTAAATGCGGGAAGGACGAGATTTTCCCACCCACCCCGCCCGGACGTCGGAAGCCAGCGCAACTGGACCGCAAAAAACTGAATAAGCAGGATCCCGAGCCAGAAACTCGGCATCGACTGGGCGGCTACCGCAAGCGTGGAGATCAGGAAGTCCGGCAGCTTGTCCTTGAACACGGCACAGGCCATTCCAGCCAGAATTCCAATGATGGCGGCGATCAGCAGTGCCGCCGTTACCAGTTGTATGCTTGCACCTGCGCGTTCTAGTACGACATGAATGGCAGGCTCGCCGAATTGCAGTGACTGGCCAAAATCCCCACTCAGAACGTCCTTCAGATAGATCAGGAACTGAACCGGGAGCGATTGATCGAGATGCAGGCGCTTTGTCAGCGCGGCTACCTGTTCGTCGGTCCGATTGATGTCGAGATAGGTATCGATCGGATTTCCCGTCAGCCGCAGGACCGTAAACAATACGGCGCTCACGAACAGAAGCGAGACCGGGACATAGGCTAATCGCCGCAGGGTAAATTTAAGCATCAGACGTCACCGGCCAAATCCGTATCCAGTCTGCCCCACCCAACGTCAATCGATCGAAACGGCTTCGAGTCTCAGGATCTTGTCCGCAGCGGCACCAAAATTCTTCACCTTGTTGCTCGCGGCATAAACGCTGGGAATCCCGAACAGGAACATGGAAGGGTTTTCGGCATGCATGATCTCCATCATGCGCTGGTACGCCTTGTCCCGCGTCGCCTGATCATTCGTCGAACGCGCTTCCACGAATAGCTTCTCGTATTCGGCGTTTTTCCAGACGCTACGTTTCGCCCCTTCGGTGTACCAAATGGTAGCGAAATCGGCGTCGTTGAGGCTGTACCAGCCGACCATGTAGATCGGCCCCATTTCCAGAGCCGACCATTGCTTGAGATAAACCGCGCTCTCGACGACGCTGACATTGGCCTGGATGTCGACGTTGCGCAGCATGCCCGCCACGGCGTTGGAAATGTCCACGTCGGAAAGGTATTTTCCGGATTGGGTCATGATGGCGACCGGCTTCGAAAAGTCGAAATTGGCCTCCTTCAGGAGCTGCTTGGCTTTCGCGGGATCGAATGGACGCGCCTTGACATTCGGGTTGTAGCCAAATGTGCGCGCGGTGAGCAATTGTCCTTGGAGGATTTCACCCTTGCCCTTCAGAATCTCGTTGCGGATCACTTCTTTGTCGACCGCGTAATCCAGCGCTTCACGCACCTTGGGATTGTCGAACGGCGGCCGCCGCGTGTCATAAGTGAGCACCATGGCGGCGCTGGTGGGAATGCTGATGACCCTCGCCCGCTTGGAGGACTCTATCTCGGCGATGACGTCGACCGGAACTTCCTCGATGATCTGGACCTCGCCCGAAATGAGCGCCGCGATACGGGTCGCGGCCTCCGGGATTTGCCTGATGACGAGCTTGTCGACCTTGGGCGCGCCTCTCCAGTAATTCTTGTTGGCGGTGAGTTCGTACCTGTCACCAGGGACCCAATTGACGGCGATGAAAGGCCCCGTACCCATCGGCTTGCGCTTTGGAACTTCAACGCCGACTTCATCGTAGTAATGCTTGGCCTCGATCGCGATGTCGGCGAGCCCCTTGCTGAGAATCGGAAATACCGCCTTGGTCGAGATATCGACCGTATATGGGTCAACGACGGTGGCACCGTTCACCTGTCCGATCCGGCCGAGGTAGCCGTATGCAGTTTGAGGGTCGATGACTCTGTCGATCGTGAACTTCACATCTTCGGCGGTAAACTCCTTGCCGTCATGCCACTTGACACCCTTTCTGAGATGAAAGCGCCAGACTGTATCGCTTTTGGATTCCCAGCTCTCGGCGAGAGCCGGAACGAAGTTGCCTTCATTGTCACGCATCACCAGCGGGTCATAAGTCTGCAGGATGAGGCTTTCGGAAGTAAAGGAAGCCACGCCGGTCTGCAGCGAGCTCGGAAAGGTAGCAGCTCCGACGGTAAGCACCTTTTGCTGGGCACTCGCAGGAGCGGAAACCAAGATCACGCCACCGAGCACGAAGGCCAGTGAGCACGCCGCGATACCCAAAGTCCTGCGGCTCGAAGCAATATGGAAACGTCCAGAAAGTCCTTGTTCAGCCATGGTGTGCCCCGATCCCCATCTTCAGCCGCTTGATGACCCGACGCTGCAGGGGAGCACGCGGCGGGATAAGCGAGAAGTGCCGTTGTTCGCGGTAGCTGATGCTGGCCTGGCATCGGCGCGTGACGCTACCGCACCGCGATCGGTGGATCGCCAGACAGATGGATCGCATCCCGTGATTGTCGCAGTTCGATGCCGTCAAGGCATCGGGCCTCCCGATTCCCTATGCTCCTCGGGATTGCGAATAAGTGGTTGGATCATCGATGGCGCATTTCGCGCCATTGGAAATCACCGGGATCGATCATGCGCATTCGCCCGCGACTAAACTCGCTAGAGCAACTCCTTGCTGACAGAAACCTTGAGGCGATCGCCTGCCTCAGTCCGGAAAATTTCACTTATCTTGCCGGCGTGCACATCACCACCGTGGAGAACATCCGCCCGCGCCTGGCCTTCGCTATTTTGCGCCGCACGGGCACACCATTTCTGGTGATTTGCGGCATCGAGACGACGCTCGCCCGTTCATCGAGCTGGATCGACGATATCCGGCCCTACATCGAATTCGTCGACGATCCGGTCCTGGCTTTCGCCGACGCACTGGTCGATAACGGCCTTGCGAGCGCGCGCATCGGCATCGACCTGAACTACCTACCCGCATCGTCTTACGAACGACTGCGCAAGAGGCTCCCGGACGTGAAACTGGAGGACGTTACCGAAGATGTCGCCAGAATACGCAGCATCAAGACGACCGAGGAAATTGCATTCCTGGAGCGGACCACCCGAGACACGCATCGGGCCGTACTCGAAGGCATGGCCGAAAGCACGGTCGGCGACAGCGAAGGCGTGATCGCCAGACGCATCGTCCACAGAATGATCGATGATGGCGCCAACAGCCTGCTTCATGTGCACCTTGCCTCCGGCGAGCGATCGTCCCAAATTCACAACCATCCGGGTGATGCCAAAACCCGGGAGGGCGAGATCCTTCGGCTGGACGTCGGCGGTCTTTACGGACCTTATTGCAGCGACCTGGCCCGAACCTATTCCACGGGTAGCCCGTCCCAGTTGCAGCGGGTCACCTACCGCAAGCTTCGCGAGGTTCATGAAGCGATCATCACAGCCATGAAACCCGGCGTCCTGGCCAGCCATCTGTTCACGCTATGCAAGACGGAACTCGAGAGACGGGATTTGCCCTGCACGCTTCCCCATATCGGCCACTCCTTCGGTATCGAGACCCATGAAACGCCGATGATCCGACCGGGCGACATGACCCCGCTGGCGCCGGGGATGGTGATCAACATCGAACCGATGACGATCGACGCCGAGGGAAGCTGCTACCACATCGAGGATGCCGTCGTGATAACGGAGACTGGACACCGCCTCCTTACCCTTGGCCTCTCGCCGATGGAGATACCGATACTGGGTAAGCCGGCCATCTATCCCTGAATCAGGTCACGCCCCGTCGGCACGACGTTGCGCCGGGATCACCGGCTTCTCGTCGGCGGGCAGGCGCCCCAACAGAAATCTGATCCAGTCTTCGACGTAGCCGGGCAGCGTTCGTCCGGCCATCGTTTGTACCTCGATGCTGCGCTCGAACAGTTCGGCATCGGCAAGAGGCACAGCTCTGAGCTCACCCCGGTCCATCCAGCGCGCCGCCGAAAATCTCGATGCAAACGCCAGGGCCTCTCCCGATGCGCAATAGTTGAAGAGGCCATCGCTGTAATCGCTTTCGTAAACAATGTCGAAGTGAACGCCCAGTACCGCCGCGCGCCGGCTGACCATGCCTCTCAGGGTCGAATCACGGGAAGTCGCCACCGGTAGCCCATCGAGTTCCTCGAGCCTGATCAGCTTTCTGCGCCCAAGCTGATGCTTCGGCGCAAGAATAACGAACGTAGGCGTTATCGCCCGGTGCCTTACAATGACACCAGGGTGGTTGCCTAGCGCATAAGCTATGCCGAGATCGGCTTCGCCAGCGGTAACCGCTGCAATGATGTCCGTCGGACCCAACGCGCGGATGTCGAAACGAACATCGTTAAACCGCTGCCGATATATCCGTGCCGCTTCCGGCACGAAATTCGAAGCCAGTCCCTGGCTGGTGGCGACCTTTATAGTGCCGATGTTTCGGGTGCCGTTGCTGCGGATGTCCGCAAGGACCCTCTCCTCCTCCAACAGCGACAATCGCACATGTTGCGCCAGCAAACGGCCCGCTTCGGTCAGCACCATACCACGCGGCTGACGGTCGAAGAGCTGGGCACCCACTTCATACTCCAGCGCCGCGATCTGCCTGCTGACGGCTGACCCCGCTACGTTCAGACGCTGACATGCTGCGGCGATCGACCCTGCGCGCGCCACTTCGTGGAAATATCTCAGCGCCACACTGTTCATTTGAACGCCTCACCAACGCTCTAATGGGTCGCAACTCCTGACATTGGTCAGCGAATGCCCTCAGCCGGATGCGTGAAGCGATGCCATATCGATCACGAAGCGGTATTTGACGTCGTTCTTCACCATGCGTTCGTAGGCCGAATTGATTTCCGCGGGTGAAATCAGCTCGACATCGGCAACGATGTTGTGTTCGGCGCAAAAATCGAGCATCTCCTGCGTTTCCGGCAGGCCGCCGATGCGGGCGCCGGTGAAGTTGCGCCGGCGCGCGATGACGCTGAACGCAGGAACGGAAAGTGGCTTCTCGGGGATGCCTACTTGGACGTAGGTACCGTCCAATCCCAACAAGTCGAGGTACATGGCCACGTCGTGATCGGTGGAAATCGTGTCGATCACCAGATCGAGCTTGTTGGCGAGCGGAGCAAGCGCTGCCGGATCGGTCGTCACCACGACATCGTTCGCCCCGAGCCTGAACGCGTCCTCTATCTTGCCGGCGGATGTTGTCAGCACAGTCACATGGGCACCCATGGCGCGTGCGATTTTCACCGCTACATGCCCGAGCCCACCGAGCCCTATGACGCCGATCTTGTCGTCCGGCTGAACGTCCCAATGCCGCATCGCCGAATAGTTGGTGATACCGGCACAAAGCAATGGCGCCACACCCGCCAGCGGCAGGTTTGGCGGGATGCGCAGGGTGAAGTCCTGATCCACCACGATATGGCTGGAATAGCCGCCGAAGGTCTGCTTGCCGTTGTGCTTGTCCCTGCCATTGTAGGTCGGGACCGATCCCGATTCGCAGAATTGCTGCAATCCGGCCCGGCAGTGCTGGCAGGTCCGGTCGGAATCGACGAGGCAGCCGACCCCAGCAAGATCGCCCGCCTTGAACTTCCTCACGGCCTGGCCGACGGCAATCACTTCGCCGACGATTTCATGTCCGGGTACGCACGGATATGTCGTTTTTCCCCACTCGTTACGGGCGACGTGCAGATCCGAATGACAGACACCGCAGTATAATATCTTGATCACGACATCGCTCGGTCCCGGGTCGCGCCGCTCGAACGAAAACGGCGACAGCGCAGCTTGCGGCTCGTCGGCCGCGTACCCGAAACATTGAAACATCTTCTCGTCTCCGTTGTGATTTCTGGTCGCAGCTCACGCCACACGACTCAGTATGCGGCGGCCCAGCCGTCTCGTCGCGGGTCGGAGCCGGCTGCGCGCAGGCCATTATCGAAAATTCTGATGATCTCTGCCGAACCAGGGCCGCCGAGCGGGGCGACCGGCTGGAGTTCGTGGCCCATGGTCCTGAGTTCGCTCAGTATCTCGGAATCGAAACTCGTCTCGATCACCAGATTCGAGTTCGTGCTTGCCGCGCCGGCCTGACCGACCGGGTTGCTGCTCCATCTTGGATATTCGACGGTAGCTTGCGGATCAGATCCGAAGTCGACCAGGGCAGAGACGAGCTGCGCATTGACCTGAACCTGGTTGTCGGCGCCAGGCGTTCCGAGCAACGCCCAGAGTTGGCCGTTCTTCACGAGAATTGGACTGTTCATCGTGTGCCGGACACGCTTGCCGGGCCGCAACTCGTTGGCATGGCCCTCCTGAAGATGGAAGGTGGAGAGGCGGTTATTGAGCACGATGCCGGTACGTCCGGCCACGACGGCGGATCCGAATACGGCAGAATTGCTTTGAATGCCGCTGACGGCGTTGCCGTCGGGGTCGACGACACAGAAATACGTGGTATCGCCGCCTCCGCTGGCGCTGACGAGCGGCACGGGTCTCGCTTTGCTGCCATCAATCCGACCGGCATGATCGGCGGCGCGCGCGGCGGACAAGAGCAAATCAAGAGGCACGTCGTTGCTCCGCGGATCGTCGGCATATTTATCGCGGTCGGCGAAAGCCAATTTCTTCGCCTCGACGAAGACGTGAATTCGCCGGGCTTCGCTCATGGCGCGGATGTCGAACTGCTCCACGATCTTAAGGATCTGCAGCAGCGTAAATCCCATCGAGTTCGGCGGTGTTTGCAATACCTCGACATCCCGATAACGTATCGAGATAGCATCCACCGTTTCGGAGTGAAACTCGGCCAGATCGCGTCGGGTTATCGGCACCCCCGCTGCCTGCAGCTCCTTGCAGAACCTCTCGGCCAGCTTTCCCCGATAGAACGTCTCGGCACCGTCTGATGCGATTTCTTCGAGCGTATTGCCGAGATCCTTCTGCACGATGATGCTGCCGACGGAGTGGCCGAGGAACGTCTGCCTCGCGAACGGGTCCGCCGCCAAAGCTTCCTTCACGCCAGGCCATTCGTTGGCAAAGGTGCAATAGGTGTGGGTCGCACCGACACCCTCCCGGGCAAGCTTGCTCGCCGGCGAGACCAGCGCGGACCACGCAGCCCGGCCGAAATCGCGATGCATGGCGTCCAGCGCGCCAAGCAGGCCCGGGGTCGAAACCGAAAGCGGACCGTTATTCGGTATGCCGCCGGGAAACTTGTCCTTTGTCGCCGCCAGCGGCGCCGGTCCGGTGCCGTTGTACACCCTGGATCTGCCGCTACGCGCCTCGAAGACGTGCATGAAGCCGTCTCCGCCCAGCCCCGACATCATGGGTTCGCAAACCCCGAGCGCAAAGGAAATGGCGACCGCGGCGTCGGCGGCGTGCCCCCCGGCGCGAAGCACGTCCAGACCGATCTGCGTTGCGGCCGGATGGTTCGAGGCGACAGCGCCGTGGCGACCCATGATCAGGGGGCGGTGATTTCTCAGTGTCCGCATTTCTACTCCGTTCGCCCCTCGGCAAAATGAAACGGGCCCGTGACATACACGAGCCTTCATCAGGAGCATTTCGTCAATTATTGAAATTCGAGCAGTGTGATGCCGCGCAAGCAACGGTGCCACTCTTGACCGTAGCAAGATGGTAGATAGGTTTTTAGTTGCAAGTTTCGATGAGCCACGAGGGCGATCCAAAGCTGATGGCGATTTTAGGTCAGATGGAATAGTTCCTTAGCCGTCCATTCCGTAAAATTGACCTCAATCGAGCGAGACTTCACCGGCCTCCGGCTTTCCTAATGCAATTTCATTTGCTCTAGGCATCGGTGCACCAATGGCGCCTCGAACTGTGTTCCTGGATTTTCTCAGATGTCCCAGACACGCGAAGCGCACACCCTCCTCATCGCTGCCTGAAAAACTTAAACTCTTGCTCCATTCCATCATGGGGAAGTTTGAGCCAAGTCCAGCAGATGAAAGCCAGCGAAATGACATCCCAAAGGCCGCTTTGCGCCAGGTGCTGACTGGCTTACCCTCTGTGCCATGTTAGTTTTGTGCCAATAACGCCGACTTTGTTCATTCTCACCTCGTTTGCGATCGCGATCAGCGATGGTGGTACTCGAACCGCGGATCAACCGTTATAGCTTTGGGGTGGTTGCACGGCGACAAGCGGATTGGCACTCTTCGTTGCGAGCAGGTCCAGCATTTCCTTGCGGAAATTAAAGATGACCTGAGGAAGGAAATTGAGGGGGCTGTCGCCCGGCATTTCCAACGTAGCGTACCGATCTCAAAGCTCCATCTGGGCTTTGTTGGACGATAATTACGGCTGGCGGTTGTCCTGGCCAAGCGTCGTCTTTCCTATGCTGGAAGGATTGAATTTATGCGTTCATCTGGCGGTGACAGCGACGGCCAATCCCGAAGCTCAGGTCATTATCCTTTCGTCTTAAATGTCTCCGAGTAGACCTCCCGCAGGACGTTCTTCTGGACTTTCCCCATGGCGTTGCGCGGAAGTTCGTCGACGACGAAGACACGCTTGGGCATCTTGAATTTTGCGAGCCGCCCTTCGAGCGCCTTGAGCACCGCGGCTTCGCTGACATCGGCGCCCTTGCTGCAGACCAGCACTGCGGTGACGCCCTCGCCGAAGTCCGCGTGCGGTACGCCGATCACGGCGGATTCTATCACGCCCGGCATGGCGTCGATCTCGCTCTCGATTTCCTTCGGATAGACGTTGAAGCCGCCGGAGATGACGAGATCCTTGCCGCGGCCGAGGATGTGGACGTAGCCCTTGTCGTCGATCTTGCCGAGGTCGCCGGTGATGAAGAAGCCGTCGGCGCGGAATTCGGCCTTGGTCTTCTCGGGCATCCGCCAGTAACCCTTGAACACGTTCGGGCCCTTGACCTCGATCATGCCGATAGTGTCTGGCGCCATCTCCTTGCCGGTCTCGGGATCGGTGACGCGCACGGAAACGCCGGGCAAAGGTAGGCCGACGGCGCCGGGGACACGGTCGCCGTCGTAGGGGTTCGAGGTGTTCATGTTGGTTTCGGTCATGCCATAGCGTTCGAGGATGGCGAATCCCGTCCGCGCCGACCATTCGCGATGGGTGTCGGCGAGCAGCGGCGCCGAGCCCGAAATGAACAGCCGCATGTGTTTGGCGGAATCTTTCGTCAGCGCGGGAGTCTGCAACAGCCTCGCATAGAAGGTCGGCACGCCCATCAACACGGTGGAGCGCGCCATCAGCTTGACGATCAGTTCGGGATCGAGCTTCGGCAGGAAGATCATCGAGGCGCGCGCGAACAGCGTGACGTTGCTGGCCACGAACAGGCCGTG
>JAIEPP010000402.1 GCA_019748335.1 Xanthobacteraceae bacterium | reverse complement strand
CAATAGCACCTGCCTCGGCCGCTTCCGTCTTCAGGTAATGAAGGCATGGCGGCGGGTCCTGCTACGGCGAAGCCAACGGCCGAAGCTGTCGTGGGAGCGGTTCAACGCGATCCTGAAGGTCTTCCCGATACCGATCGGGCATGTACGCGACTGGCGTCACCAAATGGCCTGATCAAGTTACTCGTCAGAGGAGCCGGATGCGGGAAAGCTGCACGTCCGGATCTGTGAGGGGGGCGTCGAGCAATCGACGCCTCTACTCGACCCGAAGGTCTCTCTCGAGGATCCCGATAGATCGAGCAAAATGCGCTCTTAAGAATTGAAGGCCGCTTTCGTCTACTTGGCGTTAGCGGCATGTCTCATGTTGATAAGGGACTCTTATCAGTAACGATGCCTTTTCGATTGGCATAGCAAGCGAACTTTCCCGATCTTCCGAGCGCAGCGGCCGCAAATGGCTCCGCTGAGGTCGCCAAGCGCGGCTGACCTAACATGAGAATTCGGAGGAGGCGTACAGTGGTAACAGACACCTTTGATGTAGTCGTGCTCGGTCACGGAATCGCTGGGTTGTCAGCAGCCGTATCCGCGATGCAGCATGGAGCAAAAGTCGCGGTGCTGGAACGCGCTCCTTCGGAGGAGAGTGGTGGCTGCACGCGCTATACGGAGGCGTTCCTCCGCTTGAAGAGCGAAACCGAATTATCGGACGATTTTGATGAAGAGATGGCGGAGGTAGCGAGCGCAAACCCCGACCCAACTCTTGTGAACGAGATGGCTTCAGCCCAGAGCAGCTGGGGAAATATCGTGCGTGCGATGTCCGCCACGGATCCGGAATATCTGGCGACATTCTCGCGTGAAGCGGTGCCGACGATTAGCTGGCTGAAATCATTTGGCATCCGCTTCATCCCAACTCACCTGCCTCAAATCACTTGCCGCGACGACACTCCCATGATCACACCGAGCGGTGGAGGCGCCGCGATGCTCGAGGCTCTGACGAGAACTGCGCTCGAGGGAGGCGTGAAATTCTTCTATGAGACCACTGGACGCAGCCTGATCGAGGACGAAAGCGGAAAGATCGTGGGACTGCGCGCGGTTGGGCGGCACAACGTTCGGGTCGACCTCTCTGCTTGTGCGGTCGTACTTGCCAGCGGAGGATTCGAGGGCAGTCCGGAAATGCTGGCTCGTTACGTCGGACCAGGATCGGCCAACATCCGCCCGATCGCACGCGGCGCTCACTATAACCGTGGCGAAGGCATTCGCATGGCGTTCGAGGTTGGAGCTGCAGCTTCCGGGGATTTCGGTAAATACCATTCCACGCCGATCGACGAACGGTCCGGACGCACCGAAGCGAAGGTTCTGATCTTTCCGTTCGGCATTGTTGTCAATCGACGCGGAAGGCGCTTCGTCGATGAAGGCTCGGGAGCGGACTACAACAACTACGATCGCGTCTGCCATGCTATCCAGACACAGCCGAACGGCATCGGCTATATGATCCTGGATGCAAGGATCGACGACATTCCCAGCTACATGAAGGCGGTGTTCACGGACCAGCCGCCCATTCGCGCGGAAAGTATCGCCGAGATGGCCGGCAAGCTCGGCCTTTCGCCAAGCGTCCTCGAAGAGACCGTGCAAGCCTTCAACCAGGCCTGCAGGCCCGGCACGTTCGTCCCTTCTCGTGCCGACGGTCTGAGAACGGTGGGCCTTGAGCTGCCCAAATCGAATTGGGCCCGGAGCATTGAAAAGCCGCCCTTCATCGCCTATCCGATCATTCCCTCGGGCATCATTACGTTCGGCGGCGTGAAGACGAACGCCAGGGCGGAAGTGGTGAATGCAGACGGAGATTGCATTCCTGGCCTCTATGCGGCTGGTGCGATGGTGGGAGTCTACTATCGGCGTTATCCGGCGGCGACGTCGGTTCTGCGTGGCGCCACATTCGGGCGCATCGCCGGCGAAAGCGCCGCCAAGGCTAGTCTCGCGGACGGGGTGCGGAAGACGCGCGGTGCGCGCGTGGCATCGGCAGCGGGCGCCTAGCCAATCGGCGGCCGAGCATTTCCTCGAGCCGCGTGAATCTTTCAGGCGGAAGTGGGCTGCGCCGGATGCCGCACACATCCGGTCGCCGTCTCGCAGAACGGCAAGCCGGCTCCATCAGAGCCGACGGACAGTTTCAAAAGAAATGTCATGAACAATATCGGGGGAGAGAACGATGAGCGCTGAACCGAACATTATGGGCCTTAGCCAACCGGAATCGGTCTCGACGGATCGCGCTGAAAGCAGCGCGTCCTGGCGGGCATTCATGGCCGCCTATCTGGGGTGGGTGTTCGACTATTTTGAGGTTTACTTCCTCACGATCGTCATCGTTCCCATGGCCAAAGAATTCGGCTGGACCAACGGCCAGATCTCGGTGATCCTGTCGACGCAACTGGCTTCGCTTGCCGTTGGGGGCGTGCTCTGGGGCTACCTCTGCGATCGATTCGGTCGCCGCTGGGCACTCCAGCTGTGTATTCTGCAGTATTGCATCGGGACACTTGCTCGCGCCTTCACCCCGAACTTTGAATACATGTTGTTCTTTACCATCTTCGCCGGCATCGGGATCGGCGGCGAGTACGGTGTGGGACAAACGCTGGTGACGGAGACCGTATCCAAGGAACGGCGGGGCGCCTGGAGCTCGATGCTCTATAGCGGAATTTTTGTCGGCATCGTGCTCGCCGCTGTCGCCGGTGGGCTTGTCCTTCCCTATGCCGGCTGGTCGTGGTCCCTGATCATTTCGTCCGCTCCGATCGCGCTCGTTGTTCTCATTCGCTTGAACACCCCTGAATCATCCCTTTGGGAACAGAGAAAGGCGGCCGGGCAACATCTGGCATCAGGTCGTGAATTCACGAAGTCTTCGTTCCTGAAGCCGCTGCTCCTGTGCTATCTCACGGCGACCTTCCAGTTGTTCGCATACTACGGAATCACCACGCTGATGCCGACATATCTGGTCAACGTGGCAGGATTTTCTCTGACCAAGGCATCCTGGTGGATTTTCTTCACGGGACTGGCCGGCCTTGGCGGCGCGACGATCGCCGCTCTTTGTATCGATCGCATCGGTCGCCGTATGACGCTTTCATTGGCGGCCGTGGTCGGTGCGGTAGGGGGAACCCTGGTCTTCCTTCTCTGGTCCGAGCTGACGTCATTGACGGGAATTCTTGCCCCATTCTTTCTTCTGTACGCTGGCTTCGGCGCGACTGCTTCCGTATTCGGATCCCTCTTCTCGGAGGTGTTTCCCGTAGCTCTGCGTGCGACAGGAATGTCCTCGGCACTCCAGTTGGCGCGTGGAACCACCTTCGCCGCGCCGCTCCTCGCGAGCGCGCTGTATCCAGTGATCGGATACCCTCCCCTTATTATCGGCGCGGTCGTTCTACTGCTTCTGCTCGCGCTCATTGCATGGGCGTTTCCAGAAACTTCCGGCGCTAACGTCGACTATTGAGGTGATATCGTGCTGCTGTTTGCAGGATTGGGACGGATGGGGCTTCCAATGGCGAAGCATGCGCTACGAGCGGGGCTGCACGTAAGTGGATACGATGTTGCCGACGACCGAATGGCGCACTTCGCAACGGCGGGAGGACAGGCTGTTACCGACCTTCCGGCTTCCATCGGCGAAGCCGAGGCCGTCATGATCATGACTGGGTCACAGGCCCAGGTGGACGAACTTGTTCGCGGTTCAAAAGGTATCTTGAACGTTGCCCGACCCGGCACCCTTGTCATGGTGATTAGTACGGTATCGCCGGAATACGTCTATGATCTCAGTGGCGCGGCTGACGAGCGCGGCATCAAGCTCGTCGATGCGCCGGTATGCAGGGCGGAAATGGGGGCCGTAGCGGGCACTTTGCTGGCCTTTCTCTCCGGAGAGAAGTCGGCTTGTGACGCGGCTGCCGCATTCATGAGGCCGTTCTGCTCGGACATTAAGCACGTCGGGTCGAGGCCCGGCGCGGCCCAGGTTGCGAAAACCATCAATAATTTGATCCTCTGGGCCTGCGTGGTCGCAAGCGACGAAGGCTTGCGTCTCGCGGAAACCTGGCAACTCGACCTGGCTTCACTAAGGCAGGCGTTGATCACGAGTAGCGCCGATAACTGGAGTTTGCGGCATTGGGATCATATCGCAGAAATGCGTTGGTCCATCAAGGATATGGAGATTGCTACAAGGACGAGCGCCGACGCAGGACTGGAACTGCCATTGACTGCAAAGGTCGCCGAGCTAGTCCGCACCATCCCCTTACTCAGCCACGCGGGCAAAAGCTGAACCACGGACTCGAGAACCAAGTCGAATTGAGGAACATTGTCGGATGCGAAACACGACGAAGCTTAAGCAGATGTTTTCACAACGCCGGGCCATTCCCGTACCCGGCGCCGCCAATGCGATGTTTGCCAAGGTCGTCGAAGCGATGGGATTCGAGGCCGTCTACGTAACGGGGGCCGGCGTTGCAAACATGCACTTGGGAGCTCCGGACATCGGTCTTACGACAATGACGGAAGTATCGGCCGTGCTTGCGGCGACCGCCGACGCAGTGTCCATCCCGATTATCGTGGACGGGGATACCGGCTTCGGAAGCGCGCTCAACGTCATCCGCTGCGTGCGCTGGTTCGAGCGTCACGGTGCGTCGGCGATCCAGCTTGAAGATCAGGTCTTTCCCAAAAGATGCGGCCACTTTAGCGGCAAGCATGTAATCCCGGTAGACGAGATGGTTAGCAAGATCAAGGCTGCCGCGGACACCCGGACCGACTCCGACTTTCAGATCATCGCACGCACCGACGCCCTTGCCATCGAGGGAATTGATCATGCTCTCGAACGTGCACGCGCGTACATCGAGGCTGGCGCCGACGTGACCTTCGTCGAAGCGCCGACAAGCGAGAGCGAACTCGCACGGATCGCTTGCGAGCTCGATGTACCACAGGTTGCCAACGTGGTCTTCGGCGGGCGGACTCCGGATCTCGGCCGCGATGGTTTCGCCAAATTGGGATTTTCCGTCGTTCTCTATGCAAACGCCGTACTTCAAGCCGCGCTGAAGGCGTCATTCGAAGTGCTGACGGAATTGCGAGACAAGGGATCTCTCACGAGGATAGCGTCACGTCTTGCGTCTTTCGAGGAGCGGCAGAGGGCGGTGGCGAAAGAGGTTTGGGACGAGCGCGAGAAGCAGTTCGGCCCTTCCTAAAACTGCGGCGTAGCGGTTATTGTCTGGTGGGACGATTCGAGGAAGAATGTCTCTTGAAAGGTACTCTTCCCCAAAGGCCGACCCATGTGCCGCCACTTCTGCCAACGATCCTCTCCGCGATGGCCGATCGAAAATAGGTTTGCTGCGATGCGGAATTGCGCTGCAGCGACGCGGCATCCGCAATGAACACTCGCAAGCTGCGCTCCTTTGTCGTCTTGGCGGAGGAACTCAATTTCCGAAAAGCTGCAGCGCGCGTAAACATCAGTCAACCGGCACTGAGCGGTCAGATCCGCGAACTCGAGCGTGAAACCGGAGTGATGTTGGTTTCCAGATCCCGCACTCGCGTGGAGTTGACGCGCGCGGGCCAGGAGTTTCTTCCGGCCGCAAAGGCGTGCCTGTCGGAACTCGACCAAGGATTGGCTGCTCTCCAGAGATTGCGGCAGGCATCCACCAAGACCCTTAGGCTCGGTTATGTTGAGTACGTTTGTCGACGCTTCCTAGGCGCAACGCTGCGTTGGTATCGGCAACAAATGCCTCAGATCCAGATTGAACCCGTTGAACTCTATTCCTCCGCAGTGATAGAGGCGCTTCTCGGACATCGCATCGACCTCGGATTCGCGTTTCTACCGGTTAGCAAAGCGGAATTGGCCTCCCGGCTGGTTGTCGAAGGGCGTTGGATGGTCGCGTTTCCCGAGGACCACCCGTTCTCTGCGGCTCGTACGATCTCGGCTTCCAAGCTTCGAGGCGCCCAGCTAATACTGTTCGCACGTCACCTCAATCCTCCTCTTTATGATCATCTGCTCGACAAGTTGCTGCAAGCAACTAGCCAGAAGCCGGACGTTGTCTATCACACTGCGCAGCCTCAATTGGGCTACAACTTGGTGACGGAAGGCATTGGGCTCTTCATTATTTCGTCGTTTACCCAAGAGCCGCACCCCGGCGTCGCCTTTCGGCCGCTGACCGGGTTTGACACACGGCTTCCGCTCGGGGCGGTATGGAACCGCAATCACGAAACGCCGGCCGTGCGGGCTTTCCTGAAGGCGTTGAGGTCCGCACAGGGCGAAGGAATCTTGGACGAGTAAGTCATGCCAAGAGCCGCGACGTGCAGGCTTAGGCCTCAAGCTGGTCCCGGAAGTGTAAGAGCTTGGGACCAATCTCGTTGTAGACGAAGAAGTCGGTCATCTTATAGATCGGTCCGCCCAGGCTGAGAATGTAGATCTGTCTGCGGTCGGGACGACGGAAAGTGACTGCAATAGCGCCGATGTCCTCGACCCAGTCACCGATGCTGCGCACAAACCCGAACCTACGAGCATGCTCGATCTGCTCGAGCACATCCTCTCTTCGCACTCCAGTATCGCTCATTTGGCGACTGAATTCTGCTAAGACTGTTTCCAGTTCGTCCGGCGTCAATGCCGCCAGATAGGCCCGTCCCATCGCTGTCGTAAATATCGGCATCCTAAAGCCAGGATAAACCTTGAGCCCAACGAGGGCCGTTCCTTCCCAAGTGTCGAGATAAAGCATCGCGTCCTTGTCTCGCACGCCAAGCCCGACATTTAGGCCGGTTTCGTCGGCGAGCCGCTGCATGAGAGGACGCATGTTCGCGCGAAGATCGTTATCCGCGCGCGCAATGAATCCAAGATTGAGGGCCTTCGGGCCAAGCCGATACACACGCTGGCGCTGGTCGAAGGTCAAAAAGCCGGCTTTGGCGAGCGTGAACGTGATGCGTGACACGGTCGCTTTGGGCAGCCCGGTGCGCTCCGCAAACTCGTGATTCCCGAGCTCGTTATCTCCTACGTGGAATGAGCTAAGCACGTTCAGGCCGCGCAAAAGGGCCGAAATCAATTGGCTGTCGTCGAGATCGCTAGGAGATAAGGCGCTTGAAATAGCCGCCTGGCGCGGCTTTGAGCGCTTGGCCGCCGTTTTTTTCGTGCTCTTAATCATTCGCCTGAATCGACCTGCCCATTGACGGTGGGGGTGCGAACGAACCGCTTCCAACAAAATAAGTCAACAAGTTGTGGGGGCCACGGCACTTCGTCTGAAACTCTTCCTCAAAACTGAGCTTTCCGGTCGCGCGTCAGCGCGCCCTTGACACGGGTATTTCCTCGATCTAATAAAATGGAAATCATTTCCATAAAAAATGGAAATGTATTCCAAAGAACATTGGCCCGGACGAAAAAGGGCCGCGGGGCCGCGATTTCGTGGCGCGTAATGGAGAGGGAACATGGCGGGACCGAGCGCCCTAGCGGAGCGCCTTATCGCGCGCGCCTGCGGGCGTGACGCCGTATCAGCCGGCGAAATCGTGACCTGCAAGGTCGACCTCGCCATGATGCATGACTCGGGCGGCCCTCGCAGGATCAAGCCGATGCTCGATCGGCTGGGCGAGGCGCCCTGGGATTCCAGCCGAGTGGCGCTGGTTACCGATCATTACGCACCGGCAATCGACGCCGAAAGTGCGGCAATTGTTGACCTAACACGGCAATGGGCGCGCGAGCAGGGAATCGCGCAATTTTTCGACTCCGAAGGCATTTGCCACGTGGTGCTTCCCGAGCACGGATTGATCCGTCCGGGAATGTTCGTCGTGGGAGGCGACAGTCATTCGCCAACAGGCGGCGCCTTCGGCGCCTTCATGGTCGGGATTGGTGCGACTGAAATGTTGGGCGTGCTGGTCAGGGGCGAAATCTGGATCAAGGTGCCGCGAACACTGCTGCTGACCTGGCATGGTCGCCTCGCGGCCGGCGTCACCGCAAAGGACATGATGCTGCATTTGTGTGCCACGCTCGGCCAGGCAGCGGTCAACTACCGTGCTGTCGAGTTCGCAGGTGAGGCGGTGACTTCCTTGCCCATGGCCGAGCGCATGACCCTGTGCAACATGACGGCCGAATTGGGCGCCAAAACCGGGTTGATAGCGCCCGATGCTACAACACTCGACTATCTCAGCGAGGTCGGAGCGCCAGTCAGCGCCGCGGAGACGGCGGCATGGCAAACGGACCTTGCCGCCGATTATGAGCTTCGGCGTGATTATGACGCCAGCACTTTGTCGCCGCAGGTCGCCGCCCCGCATTCGCCTCAAGCATCCGGGCCCGTCAGCGAGCATAGGGGCGTCGCTGTAGACCAAGCCTATATTGGCTCGTGCACCGGCGCCAAACTTGTCGACCTGCGGATGGCCGCAGAAATCCTGACGGGGCGGCAGATCGCCGCCGGAACGCGGCTGCTGGTTGCGCCTGCGTCGAATCGAGTCGTTGAGCAAGCCAAAGCCGAGGGTACGCTCGCGACGCTGATGGAAGCGGGGGCCGTGCTGCTGCCGACCGGCTGCGGCGCATGCGCCGGCTACGGCGCCGGGCTCTTGGGCGAAGCGGAAGTCTGCATTTCCTCAACGGCCCGTAATTTCAAAGGGCGAATGGGCGCAGCCAGCGCACAGATATATCTGGGGTCGCCTTACACCGTCGCCGCCGCCGCGGTCGCAGGACACATCGTCGATCCGCGGGAGTTTCTCCCATGATCGAAGGTGCAGTGCATCGTTTTGGCGACAACATCGATACCGACCAACTTGCGCCTGGCCGTTACATGAAGGGCGCGATTGCCGAGATCGCCCGCCATTGTCTGGAGGCTGTCGACCCCGGCTTTGTCGACCGGGTGTGTCCCGGCGATATCATCGTCGCCGGCGACAATTTCGGCGCCGGATCTTCGCGCGAACAGGCCGTGGCAGCACTGCTGGCGCTTGGCGTCAGCGCCGTCGTGGCGAAATCTTTCGCCCGGATCTTCTTCCGCAACGCATTGAACCTTGGTCTACCTGTCCTTGTGTGCCCGACCGCGTCCGAAATTCCGGACGGCGCTCGCATCGCTGTCGATCCGACCAGTGGACGCGCGGTGGAGACGGCCACCGGACAGCAACACGATTGCGAGCCGATTCCCTCGCATTTGATGGCGATGGTCCGCGATGGGGGCCTCCTGCCGCACTTGGAAAAGACGTTGAGGACTTCCACCAATGGGTAAGATGAAAAAGCTCCTGGACGGACCGGGTCCCGTCATCGCGCCCGGCTGCTACGATGCACTGTCCGCGCTGCTGATCGAACGCGCCGGATTTCCCGCCGCATATTTTTCCGGCGCGAGCCTCGCGTACACCCGCTTCGGCCGTCCGGATATCGGACTGGTGTCGATGAAGGAGGTCGCCGATAGCGTTAGCGCGATTCGCGAACGCCTGGATCTTCCGCTGATCGTCGATTGTGATACCGGTTTCGGCAACGCGCTCAACGTACAGCGAACAGTGCGGCTCATGGAGCGCAGCGGCGCTTCCGCCATCCAGCTGGAGGATCAACTGATGCCGAAGCGCTGCGGGCATCTGGCGGACAAGCGCTTGATCTCGGGTGGCGAGATGGTCGGCAAAATCAAGGCTGCGCTTGACGCCCGCAACGGCGATGACACCCTGATTATTGCCCGTACCGACGCCATCGCGGTCGAAGGCTTTGAAGCCGCGCTCGAACGGGCGGAGTCTTATGTGCGTGCCGGCGCTGACGTGATCTTTGTCGAAGCGCCGCGCAGCCACGCCGAACTCGTAGGCATCGCCAAACGCTTCCGCGGCCGCTCAAAACTCATGGCAAACATGGTCGAAGGCGGCAGCACCCCCATTACGGACAGGCAGGAACTGAACGATCTGGGCTTTTCCCTGATCATCTATCCCGGCGCGGCGGTGCGCACCATCGTTCACGCGCTTCAGTCCCTTCTGGCGAACCTGAAAGAGCGGGGGTCTACCGCGGGCTGTCACGACCGCATGCTGGATTTCGCCTCGCTCAACGCCGTTCTCGGAACGGAGGACATGTTGAAGCTCGGCCAATCCTACGAGTTCAAGGAAGCGTGAGCGCCGAAACGAAATCAGGAACTGGGCACCGCATCCGATGTCCGACAACGCCAATCGAGAGCAGGGACTTCGAATGAGCGCAACATCAGGCCGCCTACAGAACAAGGTGGTGCTCGTCACCGGGGCTGGGCAAGGGCTCGGTCGAGCCATTGCCTTGGGGTTCGCTCGCGCGGGGGCGGCGGTCGGATTGCTGGACCTCAATGCCGCGACGGTATCCGACGTGGCGGAGGAGGTTGCCGCTACCGGCGCCGAGGGGCTGGCGTTGTCTGCGGACGTGTCGCGTCCGGACGACCTGCGAGCGGCCGTCGACAGCCTGTCGCGCCGCTTCGCGCCACCGGTCATTTTGGTCAATAGTGCCGTCTTCGCGCGTTACGGTGCGCTGGCCGACCTGGAGCCGGATGTCATCGATCGCATGCTGGCGGTTGGCATCAAAGGCCTGCTGCTGGCATGCCGCGCGGTGGTGCCTGGCATGATCACTGCCGGCGGCGGTTCGATCGTCAATCTATCCTCGGTCGTGAGCCTGCGGGGGATTGGCTACAGTTCGGCGTATGCCGCTCTCAAGGGCGGTGTCGACGCGCTCACACGGGCGCTCTCGACTGAACTCGGGCCGGACGGCATCCGCGTCAACGCGGTCGCACCAAGCGCCATCCCCAGTCCGATGTCGCGCAGCAATCTCGACGAACTCGGGTGGGAAGAGCGGCGGAGGCGGAATCCGCTGGGCATCAACGGCTCCGAGGAAGATGTGGTGTCGGCCGTGCTCTTCCTCGCCTCCGAGGAGGCAAAGTTCCTCACCGGACTTGTCATGCCTGTCGATGGCGGTTTCACCGCCGCTGGCATGATCCCCGGGGTCGACATCCGCAAGAAGCAACCCGTGAAACACAACCACACGACAGTATAGGCCAATCATGACTTATCACATAGGCGTCGATATCGGCGGTACGTTTACCGACACGATCTGTATCGATTCCGAAAACGGCGAAGTTCGTCTCAGCAAGGTCCCATCGACTCCTGAGAATCAGGCGACCGGATTTCTCAATGGCCTGTCAGCCACCGCGATCGCTCTTCCGGACATCTCTTGGCTGGTTCACGGGACCACCGTCGGAACTAACGCGACGCTGGAGCGTAATGGCGCCGCTTGTGGGATGATCACAACCCGCGGCTTCCGCGACATCCTCGAACTGGGTCGACGCGAACGTCCGCAGCTGTTCGGACTGTTCGGCGAGTTCAGGCCGCTCATCCCGCGTGATCGCCGCGTTGAGGTGACCGGGCGTCTCAACGCCAAGGGCGAAGTCCTCGAAGATCTGGACGAACGGGAAGTCGAGGAAGCGATCCGTACATTGCAAGCGCGCGGATGCGAATCCTTGCTGATCGGCTTCCTGCATTCCTATGCCAACTCCTCCCACGAGGAGCGAGCGGCGGCCATCGCCGCGCGCCTGTGGCACAATCCTTACGTCACCACGAGCAGCGATATCCTGGGCGAATTCCGCGAGGTCGAACGTTTCGGAACAGCGGCCGTCAACGCCTACATCCAACCCAAAATCCACCGCTACGTCAGCCGCCTTCGCGATAGTTTGCGGGACGCGGGAGTGCCCCGAGACCTGGTGATCATGCAGGCCAACGGCGGGATAATGTCGGTGGACATGGCTTGCCGCCGCTCGGTCAGCACCGTGCTGTCTGGTCCAGCCGCAGGTGTTATCGCCGCCTCCTACATTTCCCGATTGGCCGGCTATCGAAACGTCATCACCTGTGACATGGGCGGCACCAGCTTCGATGTCGGTATGATCGTCAACGGCGAGCCGATCGTCACCGGCGACCGCGATCTCGATTTCGGCCTGCCGATGCGGATTCCAATCATCGACATCCACACCATCGGCGCAGGGGGTGGATCGATCGCTCACCTCAATGAGGCTGGCATCCTCAAGGTCGGGCCCGCCAGCGCCGGGGCAGTGCCGGGTCCGATTGCCTATGGACGGGGCGGAGAGCGGCCGACCGTTACTGATGCCAATGTCATGCTGGGGCGATTGTCGTCGGAGCGCCTACTCGCAGTGAGCGACGCCATCGACCGCGACAAGATAATGAAGGCGTTTGGCGACACCATTGGCGCCCCGCTTGGGTTGGCGCCCACGCAAGCCGCGACCGCAGTCCTTCGCGTCATTAACGATGCCATGGCAGGCGCCATCAGAGCAGTCAGCTTGCAACGCGGCCTCGATCCGCGCGAATTTGCGATCTTCGCCTTTGGGGGCGCCGGCCCGCTGCATGGCGTCGCTTTGGCTCGCGAACTGGGCGTGCCGACGGTGATCGTACCATACGTGCCAGGGATCACCTGCGCGCTGGGCTGTATCGTGGCCGATGTTCGTCATGATTTCACGCAGACCGTCAGTCGCGCCGTCGACGATCTCGCCGAGGAGGACCTGGCCGCGATTCTCGCTCGCCATCGCAAGGCCGGCGAGGAAATTCTTCACCACGACCAGGTGCCCATCGAACGCACGGAAGTCCTTCACTTCGCGGACATGCAATATGAGGGGCAGACCTACACGGTGCGCGTGCAACTTGATCCCGCCGCCCTCAACGTGGCCGCCCTCAGGGACCGGCTTGCCAAAGCATATCAGGAACGGTTTGGCATCACGTTAACCCAGTATCGTCCGAAGCTTACCAATCTGCGCACGACCGTAGTCGGCATTCGTCCCTCCCTGGATCTCAAACGCATTGTTGCGGCGACCCAAAAGCCCGGGAGCTTCGACGAGGCGGTGATCGGCCATCGCGATGTGTGGTTTGACGAGTCATGGGTCAATACGCCGATCTACGATCGCGCGAAGCTGCCGACCGGCACACGGTTGAGCGGCCCCGCAATCTTCAATCAGATGGACACGACCACTGTCGTCGAGCCGAATACGGAAATTGTGGTCGATGATTTTGGCAATCTGATCATCAAGGTGAATTGAAATGGCAAACCTCAACATCGATCCCGCAACTTTGACCGTGATGGAAAACGCGTTGCGCCAGATTGTCGACGAGATGGACCTGGCGCTTGAACGGGCTGCCTTTAATCCCGTGATGTCGCAGGCTCGCGATCGCGCCAATGGCATTTATCACAAGACCACCGGGGAGGTGGTCGCCCAAGGGGACACCGGCCTGCCGATCTTCGTGGGCGTGATGCAATATGCGGTCCAGTCAGCGCTCGAAGCCTTTCCCGATCTCGAAGAAGGCGACGTCGTCATTCTGAACGACCCATACTGCGGCGGCACCCACCTGATGGATGTCAAGCTGGTCCGCCCATTCTTCTATAACGGGCGGCGCTTCGCTTGCCTCGCCAATTGCGGTCACTGGACCGACATCGGGGGCAACGTGCCGGGTGGATTCGGCGTCCGCGCGACCGAGATCATCCAGGAAGGAGTCCGCATTCCGCCGATACTGTTGGCGCGCAATGGTGTTATTCGGGAAGACATCCTGACGCTGTTGTTTGCCAACATGCGTGTGCCGGAGGAGCGGCGCGGCGACCTGCAGGCGCAGTTCGCGGCTCTCAACGTCGGTGCCGAACGCCTCCGCGGCCTGCTCGACAAATACGGCGATTCCGAAGTTGAGCGCTACATGGACGAACTGCGCGAACGCTCCGAAACACAGATGCGAGCCTATATCAGGGAGATTCCCGATGGAATCTATCGATCGGAAGCGTTCCTCGACTCCGATGGCATCGAGCCGGCTCCCATCCGCGTTGCTTTGTCGGTGACGGTGGCCGACGACACTCTGGATTTCGACTTTTCCGGTTCGTCAGCGCCGGTCAAGGGACCGCTCAACGGCACGCTTTCGGTGACGTTCGCAGCGGTGTTCGTCGCCCTCAAGCACATCTTCCCGGAGGTGCCGATCAACGCGGGGATCTTCCGTCCGGTCCGGATCAACGTTCCCGAGGACACTTTTCTCAACGCCAAATATCCGCGAGCGGTCTCGGGATCTTCAGCTGAAGTCTCGCTGCGCGTCGTCGATGCGGTGTTCGGCTGCCTGGGCCAGGCTGTACCGGACCGCGTTCCCGCAAATTCGTTCGGGTCTGTTGCGAACTTCACGATCAGCGGATACGACCCCGAGCAGCGCAAGCCGTACATCATGTTCCGCTTCAGCGGCGGCGGATATGGCGGGCACGCAAGCGGGGATGGGCTCACCAACGCAAATTCGCCTATTGGTGCCTCGCGCACGACACCAATCGAAATCCTGGAGCAGCAATACCCGATCTTGTTCGACTACTACCGCATCCGGGAAAGGTCGGCAGGGGCCGGCGAGTGGCGTGGGGGATTTGGCAGTGAATGGCAGATCCGTTTGGCTCGGGGTGAGGCTGTGTCCAGCGTGCTGGGCGACCGCGGACGGTTTCCGCCGACCGGTCTCCATGGCGGTGGCGAAGCTCTTCCCACGGTTGTCGAGTATCGACGCGGCGGCGCCCCCTACCGGCCTGAGCACACCACCAAGGACGAAGGCGTCGTCCTCAGGGACGGGGATACGGCGCGGATATCCATGCCCGGCGGTGGCGGTTTCGGCAATCCGTTTCGACGAGACCCGCACAAGGTCCTGAAGGATGTCACGAACGGCCTGATCACGATCGAAGACGCCAACACGCAATATGGGGTGGTCCTAACGACGGATCGCGACGCGTGCCGCATCGACGAAGCGGCGACACGCCAGGCTCGTGGCGGCAGAGTGCCCTAGGCATCCGCTCGGGACGATTTCGCTCCAACAGCAGACTCGAGATCCTTCAGGAGACAATAACATGGTGGACATTAAGGGACGCTCCTTTCTGATAACAGGAGGGGCTAGCCTGGTCGGCTCCCATATAACCGAACACCTGCTTGAAGCAGGCGCAGCCTCCGTCGTTCTGTTTGACAATTATTCTCTGGGCACGCCGGAAACCTTGCGCGCTTTCGAGAATGATGACCGCGTTAAAATCGTACGTGGCGATATTCTGCGGACTAACGATCTTTACGATCACCTGGAGGGAATAGACGGCGTATTCGCGGTCGCCGCCTTTCTCACGATGCCGCTGACGCAAAATCCCTGGTTGGGCATCGACGTCAACGTCAGGGGAATGCTGAATACGCTGGATGCATGCCGTTACCGAGGTGTGAAAAAGGTCGTTTTTTCATCTTCAACCGCAACCTTTGGCGATACCGACGACTATCCGGTGACGGAGGATACGCCATTCTGCTGGCAGGGCTTGCAGCCGGGCGGTGCGATCTACGGTGCCACGAAATTGATCGGCGAGAATCTGTGTCGGCTGTACGGCCAACGCTATGGCATTGAATTCGTTGCGCTGCGTTACTCGACTGTCTATGGCGAGCGTCAACACTATCGCGGCGTGAATTCGCTGTACATTCTCGAAGCCTATGATCGCATCAAGGCTGGCCATGCGCCCGTGCTGCCCGGCGATGGCAACGAGGTGCACGATTACGTCTATGTAGGAGATCTTGCGCGCGCCAATCTCATGGCCATGGCCAGCGCCATTTGCGGTGAAAGCTTCCTGGCCGTCAGTGGCGTCGACACAACGCTCAATCGGATCGTCGAGATATTGCTGAACATCACCGGCTCCGCCCTCAAGCCCGAGTATCGCGAAGAGGCGGGGAGAGTGCGCTTTACCGCAAAATCACGCATCGGATTCTCGCGGGAGAAAATCAAGCGAATGCTCGGATGGCAGCCGCAGGTCGATCTCGAGAGCGGCATTCGACGCCTGATCGACTGGCACGAGAAAGCCCGGCGCGTCTCTGACGACGGCGCAGCCGAGATCAAGTCATAAAAAAGGAGAGAAACATGAGGAAACAGATCGTTTTCGCCGCAGCCATGCTGACCGTCTTGCTCGGTTATGGAAGCTCGGCTCAGGTAGCATCGGCCCAACTGTCGGATGGAACCGTCAAGATCGGAGTCTTGAACGACCAAACAGGACCTTTCGCGGACATCGGCGGCAAGGGCTCGGTGGTGATGGCGCGGTTGGCCATCGAGGATTTCAATGGCCAGGTGCTGGGGAAGCCGGTTGAACTGATCTTTGCCGATCACCAGAACAAGGCAGATATTGCCAGTGGCATCGCCCGTCGCTGGATCGATGCAGAACAGGTCGATGCCATCGTCGATGGCGCCAGTTCGTCAGCGGCGCTGGCCATCAACGAGATCACCCGTAACGCCAAGCGCATTTTCATGTCGTCCGGAGCCGCGACGACAGCGCTGACGGGAGCGAGCTGTTCGCCAACCACTATCCAGTTCAATTACGATACGTATATGCTCGCCAATGGCACGGTCAAAGCGATGCTCAAGCAGGGCTACAACACGTGGTATTTGCTGACAGCCGATTATGCCTTTGGCCACAGCTTGGAGCGGGACGTTACTGGGTTCGTCCAGGCGAACGGCGGAAAAATGCTTGGTTCAGTCCGGCATCCACTCAATTCGTCCGACTTTTCGTCCTTCCTTCTGCAAGCCCAGGCGTCGCATGCGAAAGTCATCGGCTTGGCCAACGCGGGAACGGATATGATCAACTCTGTGAAGCAGGCGGCGGAATTCGGCATCACGGGCGGGCAACAATTCGCCGGATTATTGGTGGAAATCACCGACGTCCATGCGCTGGGTCTGAAAGCAGCTCAGGGCATGATGGTGACGACGTCCTTTTATTGGGATCTGAACGACGAGACCCGCGCTCTCACCAAGCGTTTTGCCGCAGCGATGGGCAGCGACCGCGTGCCGACGGCGGTGCAGGCCGGCGTGTATGCGGGTGTAAGGCATTATTTGCGTGCGATCGAAGCCGCGGGCACCGATGACGCGCTCAAGGTCGCGCAAGAGATGAAGAAGTTGCCGGTCGACGATGCCTACAACAAGAATGTGCGGGTACGCGAGGATGGTCGAGTGCTGCACGACGTTTACCTCCTGCAGGTCAAGTCGCCCTCCGAGTCCCACTATCCCTTCGATTACTACAACGTCGTTCAGACGTCGCCAGGATCGGAGGTGTTCAAACCGCTCGCCGAAGGCGGCTGTCCATTCCTAAATCAACGCTGACGAAGCGGCGGCCGAAGGAGGTCGCCGCGCGAGCCGGAGAGAACGAGCCGCTGATGCCTGTCGGGTAGTCGCAACGACACCTGACCTGACCACCGGCATATGCGCGGTCGGGACGGAGACAATCTCATTTGAGGATTTACCCCCATGAAGTCAGCCTACCTTGTTCTTGATATGCAGAACGAGATCGTTCACGAAGACGGGGCTTACGCGAAAGGTCCTATCGGCGCCGAAGTGCGGGCGCGTGGAGTCCTTGCAAATACGCGACGTGCCATCGAGAAGGCCCGACACTCCGGCATCCCGATCATATTCGTTCGCGTCGGGTTCTCTGCGGACTACAAGGAATGTCCGCGGCGTTCGCCAATGTTCGGGTCGGCCCAGGAAAAGCGGCTATTCCAACTTGGTTCACCGGGAACGGAGATCCATCCTTCGCTCGGCTTAAATGAGAACGATGCCGTCATCACCAAACATCGCGTCAGCCCGTTCTTCTCAACCGGCCTCGAGGCTCTTCTGCGCGCTCAAGGCGTCGAGCATATCTTCGCCTCAGGCGTATCGACTACGGCCGTCGTCCAGGCTGCCGTCCGCGATGCCCACGATCGCGACTACGTTTGCAGCGTTATCGAAGACGGCTGTGCCGCGGCGAGTGCGGACGAACATCGGCAATCCATCGAGATACTGAGACGCTTCGCAACGATCACGAATAGCGAGGAGGTCGTGTTTTCTGCGCCGTAGACGCCGAGCAGCCGGAGATGTTCGGTAGTCCATGCAGAGCCGGGATGGGGTCGTCGGCAGCTGAAAGGGAGAATAGCGTGGGAGACATCCTGCTAATCGCCGGATTTGGCGGAGATGCGATCGACGTCCCCGTGGACGTAATGCGCGACGTGGTTGCGGCGAACGTGCTCTGCGTTCCCGGCGGCGGGCCGCAGCGCAGTCTGGCAGCGAGCTGCCGGGCGGTGGCGGCATGAAGGCCGTCGTCGTCACCGCGCTGGGCGGCCCTGAAACGCTTGCCCTCCAAGAGGTGCCTGATCCGATCGCGACCACCGGCGAGATTCTCGTGAAGGTGCGCTATTCCGGGATCAACTATGCAGAGACGCTGGTGCGTCGTGGCATAGTCCCAGCTCCACCCGTACCATTCGTCATGGGGCTGGAGATCGTGGGCACGGTCGCCGCGATCGGTGATGGCGTCGAAGGCTTTTCGATTGGACAGCCAGTCGCGGCATTCGCTCGGAGCGGGTATGCGCAATATGCCACTATCCCAGCATTGCTCGCTGTCCCGCTGGACATAGCCGGACACTCCGTTGAGCCCGACCAAGCGATTGGGTTGCCCTGCACGGGAGTAGCCGCGCACCAGCTGCTGACGCTGGTGGGAAAAATGTCCAAAGGCGAGACCCTCTTCGTTCAAGGTGCGGCGGGCGGTGTCGGCACGATGCTTGGACAGCAGGCAAAGGCGCTTGGTGCCGGGAGAGTGATTGGTTCTGTCGGATCCGCGTCCAAGGTCGAATTCGCCTTGAAACATGGCTACGACGAGGCATTCCTTTACGAGGATTTTCTTAATAGCTTGAACGAAATCACTGGAGGGCGGGGTGTAGACCTCTTTCTCGAGGGGATAAGTGGAAGCAATCTCGCATCCCCGGGCGCATTTCTTGCGCCGCTGGGACGTGCTGTTTATTTCGGTGACGCTAACTTCAGCAGCGACACGGAGATCGCCTTCAAACAGTTGCGCTCCGGCAACTGGACGGTTGCGGGCTACTCTCTCGGAGGCCTATGCGCGACGGCGCCAGAACACTGGCGCCCGAGCGCCGTCGCTGTCCTCGGCATGATCGCCAATGGTGCAATCCACGACGCGGCGGTGACGATGTTGCACCCTGCCGAGGCATCCACGGCTCACGATCTTCTCGAGTCTCGCCAATCCCGGGGCAAGCTTGGTTTCGACTGGAGCACTCTGTGAGATCTTGGGACACCGACTTGCCAGCCAGAGTCTTAAAAGTCCATGGCTAAAACCATCAGCTTCGACGACGGAAGCGAGTTCGCCGAGCACCACAAGCTTCACAAAACCCTCATATAATGTGAAGGAAACCGATCGTTTGGTCCGCCAATGTTGTCCAAAATTCGGTTGCTGCAAAATTAGCTCCTGGCGAGGCGTCGATGTCTGACAAGCCAATTGCCATCGTTACAGGTGTCGGGCCCGGCACCGGTTCCGCGATCGTTCGGCGCTTCGCGGCGGAGGGGTTTCGTGTCATCGCCGTGGCGCGTTCGCCGGATCGTATCCGCGCGCTGGAAGCGGAACTCGCCGATACGCACGCGATGATCTGCGATGTCTCCAGCGAAAGCCAGGTTAGGGAGGCCGTTGCCAACATACGCAAATCATATGGCTCTCCGAATGTCCTCATCCACAACGCTGTAGGAGGAGGGTGGGGGACATTTCTCGAGATCGAGCCGAAAATGCTCGATCGAAATTTTCAAGTGAACGTGATGGGACTGCTGTATCTGGCGCGCGAAGTCGCGCCGGACATGATCAAGGCAGGCATCGGGACCATCCTCGTCACCGGCAACACCTCGGCCATTCGCGGCAAGGCGAATTTTGCCGGCTTTGCGCCAACCAAGGCAACTCAGCGCATTCTGTCGGAATCGATCGCGCGCGATCTCGGACCGCGCGGCATCCACGTCGCATATGTCCTTATCGACGCCGTGATCGATGTGCCGCGCATGCGCGAACGTCTGCCAGATGCGTCGGACGAGTTCTTCATCAAGCCGTCGGCCATCGCCGACGAACTGTGGCATCTCTACAGACAGGACCGCTCGGCATGGTCCTTCCTCAGCGAGATTCGCCCATTCGGTGAAAAATGGTGAGCATCAGCATGCTTGAGAGCCGGCATGCGCTATGTGAAGGGTCATGGCCAGCAAACCCGCAACCGGATCGTCGAAAATGCCTCCTATGCGCTTCGGCAAAGCGGGTGCCCACGGCATGAGCGTGGCCGATTTGATGAAGCTCGCGGGTCTCACGCATGGCGGCTTCTATTCTCATTTCGAATCGCGCGAAGCCCTTGTGATAGACGCATTCACCCTGGCGATGGACCGGACGGTCGCGCAATGGACCGGCCTAACGAAGGCCATGCCGGTCGAGCAACGGCTCAGGGTCTTTGTTGCCTCTTATCTGAGCCCGAAGCATCGGGATGATCGCGCACAGGGCTGCGTGCTGCCGGCCTTGGGTACCGACATCGCCCGTTCCAGCAAGCAGGCGCAGCGTATCTTTGCGCGGAAGCTCGACGAAATGATCGGCGTGGTCGCCGGGTTCCATCCTGGAAAGCCGCCGGAGCAGGCGCGCCAGATCGCGACCGCTGCGCTTGCAACCATGATGGGCTCAATCGCGCTCGCGCGTGCGGTTGGCGACGACAGGCTGTTGGACGAGATTCTTTGAAAGTTTGGTGCCTTGGCTCCTGCTGCGTTCGCACGTGCAACTCTCCCTCGATCGATCTCGCACGAACCGTCATTTGGAAGGATGGAATTGTTCGCAAATTGAATAGTGGTGTTTCAGGTCTGCTGAAAAGGGCAAAGGTGAGGATCGTCCAAGGCCGCGGTACTTTCGAAGATGGCAAAACAGTCACGGTTGTCACAAGGGCAGGCTCACAGGATATCCGGGCCGAATTCATTGTGATCGCGACCGGTTCAGTCCCGGCAGAGTTGCCCGCTATCCCGTTTGGTGGTTCCGTTATTTCATCGACGGAGGCATTGGCGCTGGAAGCAGTACCTCGGAAAATTGCCGTTATTGGAGGTGGCTACATCGGGCTAGAACTCGGATCTGCTTTCGCTAAGCTTGGAGCCGAGGTGACGATCGTCGAAGGCCAGAAACGGATACTTCCGATCTATGGAGAAGACCTCTCCGGTCCCGTAAGCACACGGCTTAAGCGGTTGGGAGTGGAGGTTCTGGTCGGTGCTCAAGCGATTGGAAAAATCGGTGACGATGCGCTTTTGGTCCGCTGTGCGGACGGAACTGTACGCAAGGTCGAATGCGACAAGATCCTTGTTACGGTAGGTCGGAGACCTTCAACTCACGGATTAGGGTTGGACCGGCTCGTGCTGGATATGAACGACTCTTTCATTCGGATTGACGACAAATGCGAGACATCGATGCGTGGGATCTTCGCGATCGGGGACGTAGCCGGAGAGCCTATGCTCGCACACCGCGCCATGGCGCAGGGTGAAATGGTCGCTGAGAACATCGCGGGGGAGAATAGAGTATGGGACAAGAGGTGTGTACCAGCCGTTTGTTTCACGGATCCTGAGATCGTGACGGTTGGCCTGTCACCGGATGAGGCTCGGGGGACCGTTGCTGACGTTCGTGTCAGTACATTTCCGTTTACGGCGAACGGCCGAGCCATGACGGTTGAAGAGGAATCGGGGTTTGTCCAGATCGTCGCGGATGGCGCAAATAACGAGATTATCGGCGTTCAAGCGGTGGGTCGCGGCATATCGGAATTATCTGCCGCATTTTCTATCGCAATTGAGATGGGAGCCAGGCTTGAGGATATCGGCTCCATCATTCACGCGCATCCAACCCTGAGCGAAACGTTTCAGGAAGCGGCGCTGAGAGGGTTAGGTCACGCAATTCATATCTAGGTGTTGGTGGCGAGTGAAACGCACGGATTACGCTTCGGCCCATAAATCAGCCAGTCTGGAAAGATGACCGGTCCAGTAGTCCGTAAGTGGCGTCTGAATGTTACGATCCGGCTGGAGAGGTGGTTGCGGATACCGATCTATCAGCAGTTGGCGCGAACCCGCGCCAGGTTCGGCTTTCCCGATCCAATTAGTTCTACCTCGTCGTCCGTGAACAAGTCACCAAGCCGTTGATGGGGAGTCTGTTTTTCGGCTGGGGAGGCATTTGAGATTGCAGGGAATGGCGGTTTGGGGCCTCGAACCTTGTAATTTCGCTTTTGGATTCCCTTTGGCTTCTTACCGTGATTCTGTGGTGCATCGGAGGGGACGATGCCGTCAAAGAAGCACACGACGACGTGATCGAACAATCTGTTCCGGGCGCGGCTCGACCAGATCATCAACCTGAAGCGCGAGCTGGTCTGCTTGCGGGCAAGGGCGATTGGGACTGGATCGAAGGTGAGATCGCACCGCTCTACAGCGAGAACGGCCGGCCGGGGATCGAGACCCGCTTCATGATCGGGTTGTTGTTGCTTTTTCAGTTCTTCATCGTCACCAACAATCGCCCGGCTCCCAGTGGCTCGTTCGTGCTGCACGACAGGGCGCTACCCGATAACCCCAACGACGGTCACACCTTGAGGGACGTCATCGATCGTACTGAGGCACTCACCGGCTGTCCGATCGAGCGGGCCTATGTGGGATATCGCGGCCACGACGCACAAAATCCCCGTCGCATCTTTATCTCTGGCCAGAAGCGCGGCGTCTTCGGTGTCATCGAGCGCGCGCTACGCCGGCGCTCGCAACCTCGCCCATCATCGGACACCTGAAGGCAAAAAGGTCACCTCGGGCGCCGCTACCTCAAAGGCCGCGCAGGAGACGCCGCCAACGTCGTTCTCTCAGCCTCTTTACCGTCCTGCGCTTCGTCGTCGGCGTCGGGCTCGCCGGTTGCACCACGCCGATCACCGCCCTCATCGTCGAATTGACCCCGACGCGGCTCCGCACCCTCATCACCGGCTTTCTCGTCGTCTTCGCATCGGTCGGGGCCCTAATCGCCGCGCTGGTCGCCGCAACACTCCTTGGCCTGCTGGGCTGGCGCGGCGTTGCCGCGGCGGGCGTGCCACCGGCGGTGATGGGCCTGCTCCTCATGCTCCTCTTGCCGGAATCGGCACGCTGGCTCGTGGCAAAGGGGCGGTTCGCCGAGGCGCAAGCGACGGTCGCGCGCACGCTCGGCCTGCCGCTCGACCAGGTGCCGTTACCCAGCACGCTACCTGCGAGCGAGCCCGGCCACAGCCTCCTCGAGCTCCTCGCCCGGCCGCGCTTTTTCTGGCTCACCGTCATTACCTGGATGGGCGTGGCGACGGCAATTTATGGCGTCTATCTCTGGAGGCCAACGATCATCGCGCTGCTGCTCAAGATTCCGGCGGCGCAGGCGGCGCACGCTTTCGTCTACGTCACTCTCGGCGGCATCTTCGGCAAGGTGCTGCTTTCCTTGCTCGCACAGAAAATCGGCGGGAAAAGAGTCGGTGAAATTCAAGGCTATGTTGCAGCGCTCGGACTCGTCGTCGCGGCTTTGTGCTTTCCGCTGACGATCGGCGGCTTCCCGGTGTTCATCCTGGCGCTCATTACGACTGTCTTCTTCCTTGACGGCGGCCTCTCGAATCTCGCGCCCTACATCGTCGAGGTTTACGGCGTCCGGTTGGGCGCGCGCTCCGCCGGCTCTCGCAGGCGGCGAACGGCGTCGGTAAGATCCTGGATCCTCTTTGCCTTGCGGTGATCGCTGGCGCCGACAATACGCTCTCCCTCAGACGACGGCCGATGCCGTGCTGCCCGCCTTCCTATTCCTCGGCGCCTGCGCACTCGCCGCCGGGCTTGCCTTCTCCTTCCTGGGACCCGAGACCCATGGCCAGCCGCTCGTTCAGGGCCACGAGGAGCACAGCGTGCCGCCTGACGGCCTCAAGCCGGCGGAAGGCTGCCAAAATCATAAGCAATCGTATGCCATGCATGCATCACACGTCCGGGCGCCGATGTGTCATGATGACGCGAAGGTATCTCACTGATACTGATACGATTGTTGGAAGCCATATCCAGTGGGGTCATGCCCAAATAACAGGCTTGAACGGGAGAAATTCATGAGTGACGCCAAGAGCGGCCTGCAGCTTCGTTCGCTGATCAAGAAGAGCGGCGAGCTCGAAATCTCGCTGTTGAACGTGCCGACGCCGGAGCCCGGCGCTGACGAGGTCGTGGTCCGGGTCGAGGCGACGCCGATCAATCCGAGCGATCTCGGGCTTCTGACCGGGGCCGCCGATCTCGCCACCGCGAAGGTCTCGGGCACGAAGGAGCTCCCGGTCGTCACCGCGAAAGTCCCGGATGCCGGCATGCGGGCGATGGCCGGTCGGCTCGATGAATCGATGCCGGTCGGCAATGAGGGCGCGGGTGTCGTGGTCAAGACCGGCTCGTCCGACGCGGCCAAGACGCTGATGGGCAAGACCGTCTCGATGATTGGCGGCGCCATGTACGCGCAGTACCGGACGCTGCGGGTCAACGAATGCATGCCGCTGCCGGCGGGCACGACGGCGGCCGACGGCGCCTCCTGGTTCGTCAATCCGCTGACCGCGCTCGGAATGACCGAGACCATGCGCCGCGAGGGCCACAAGGCGCTGGTGCACACCGCCGCCGCCTCCAATCTCGGGCAGATGCTGAACAAGATCTGCCTCAAGGACGGCATCAGCCTCGTCAACATCGTGCGCAGCGAGGAGCAGGCCGATATCCTGCGTAAGCTCGGCGCCAAGCATATCGTGAATTCCTCGAAGCCGAGCTTCATGGAGGACCTGACCCAGGCGCTGGTCGAGACCGGCGCGACCATCGCCTTCGACGCCATCGGCGGCGGCAAGCTGGCGGGCCAGATCCTCACGGCCATGGAGGTCGCGATCAACAAGACCGCCAAGGTCTACAGCCGCTACGGCTCCAACGTGCACAAGCAGGTCTACATCTATGGCGGCCTCGATACCGGCCCGATCGAGCTCAGCCGCGCCTACGGCATGGCCTGGGGCGTCGGCGGCTGGCTGCTGTTCCCGTTCCTGATGAAGATCGGCCCGGTGGAGGGCCAGAAGCTCAGGGAGCGCGTGGTCAGCGAGCTCAAGACCACCTTCGCCAGCCACTACACCAAGGTCGTATCGCTGCAGGAGGCGCTCGATCTCGGCAATCTCGCCGTCTACGCCAAGCGTGCGACCGGCGAGAAATTTCTCATTAACCCGAACAAGGGTGCATGAAGCGGTCTCTCCCGGGGTAGCAATGCTGGCCTCGTCGTGGGCAAGGGCGAATCCCTGCTCATCGAACCCTCGTCGACCTGCCGAGAACGGCCGGGATGTTGGCCGGACTTTCTTCACTTACCGCCTCGGCGCCGGTGCGCACGTTGTTCCCGTCAATTAATAGCGTGTCGACGTGTCAGAAACTGCCAGGATCGAACGCCAGTCACGATCCTGCTGCCGCCACCGCGTCACGATCGATTGGCGTCGCCCGGGGTAGCGCTCCTCCGAAATCGTCCTCAGGTGCAAACGATCGACGCGGAAGTGACGGAAGGCCGATCTGTGTTCGCACCAGGCGGCCAATACACGCACGTCGTCGAAATAGACGATAGCGATTGGCCAGATGGTACGATCCGATAATGAGCCTTGAGCATCTTCATAGCGGATCGCGACTTTGCGTTGCCGACGGATGGCATCTCGCAATAGTGTGACCTGCGGAGGGTCCATGAGTTTAGACGCTGAGGCCGCCGTTACGAGAGCAGGTGGCTCATTGCTCATCGAGGAAGTGTTTTTTCTCGCGGAAAGTATTTTCGCCAAAGCGCTTTCACTGCCTTGTGCCAAGGCAGGATCCGCCCGCTGCCGCACCCAGCCTAGACCAAGGATCAACGCGTCCAGTTCGTCCGATGAAAATGCGAATTCCGGAAGAAAAAACCCTTCTCTCAAACAATAGCCGATACCCGCTTGTCCCTCGATAGGCGCTCCTAGCGAACGCAACGTTTCAATGTCTCGGTATATGCTCCGCTGCGAGATACCCAGTTCACGCGCAAGATAGTGGGCCGTAACGAGCATCCTGCGTGCGCGCAGCACGCTGATCAGTTCGAATAGACGACTTGTTCTGGACATGTACCGAAACTTCCTCGACAAACGCCGTCTGAAAACATGCTGTCCGGCGGCAATCTTATCGTGCTCGTGACACCGTCGTCACCCGGGGAGACGCGAATTCGATTGTCAATCGCAAACTCTCGGCATTCCGCGCCGCCTTGTGTCTGGAATGCCTCGGCGGCAGCTGCCGCAGAAATTTACCTGTCGTTGCAAACGCGTGAAACACGCTTGATCGATCTGCGGAGCGAGCGGCAGGTGCTTCGCGACGGAATTGCCCTTGTATCGGCCGGTACTCAGCATCACCGATGACCAAAATTGTCGGTGTGATCCAGATGTTCATCCCAATCATGCGCAGCGGCGTTGAATGTTGGACCTAGCAGTTCGTCGCTCTTGACGCGGGCATAGAAGGCGCGCAGCACCGCTGGCATTGCGGTTTCGATATCCAGGTCATCCATGACGACTGCCATGTATGTACGAGCCGGCTACGATGCCAGCCGGCATCTCATCGAACATGCGCGAATGCTGGCCGGGCAACGGCGAACGACACGCGTCAGGACATCTTATATGCCGGATCCCTCGATCAAGCCGCCAAACCGCTCCCATCTTGTTCCAGTCCACCGTTGCAATTGCATCTGTCGTACGGGCCGGAAGTTCGTCGGTTCGGTGTTGATCAGGACGCCCGGTAGGAGACCGGGAAGCGCCAGATTTCGAATATTTGTGGCTTGCCTCATGATGTTCTCGCGCGAAAAATCCCCGTCGCACTGCTTGAGAACATGAAGCGCGGTCCCGGCGACGCTGTATGCAAAAATGTAGTTGGAGTCCCCCAGATCGGCGCCCGGCATATATTGCTTCATGAAACTGCGCCACTCGTTCATGCCGGGATCGTCATTCCAGACGGGATCAGCATTGTCCTTCAAATAGCCGGTAGACACGATACCGACGGCCTTCTCCGGCCCGACAGGATTGATGACAGCAGCAACCGAAATCGACGTGTTCGTGATCAAAGTCAGCGGCTTCCAATTCAGTTCGTAAACTTTCCTGATCGACTGAGCCACGTATTTTGGTGTTGCTGTAATCACCAGAACATCAGCGCCCGACGCTTGCAACGCGACGATTTGGCTTTCGACCGTCGGGTCGCTCGTCTCGTAGGTCGCCATCTTCACTATCTTCTTCTCCATGCCATCGCGCCACACCGACCTCAGGCCCGCAACGTAGTCCTTGCCGGCATCGTCGGTAGAGTGGAGCATGGCAACTCGCGCATTCGGTCTTACCGAGTCGATATATTTCGCGTAGATCGCGGCTTCTGTGCGGAACGTCGGCTGCCATCCTATTGACCAAGGGAACGCGTCGGGCTGGCTCCATTTATCGACACCGGCTCCGACAAACAATTGTGGGACCTTGCGCTGGTTCATGTAGCGCTGAACCGATGATTGCGGAGCGCTGCCGATGCCGTTGAGGATGAAAGCCACTTCGTCGCCTTCCACCAGCCGGCGCGTTTGTTCGACCGTCTTGGGCGGGCTGTAGGCGTCGTCCAGCGAGATAAAGTTTATCTTTCGTCCGGCGATGCCGCCGTTGTCGTTCACTTGTCGGAAAAAAGCGCTCAGCGCCAGTCCCACTACGCCGAATGCCGATGCAGGACCGCTATAAGGCGATGTGTTGCCGATCTTGATTTCGGTGTTGGTCACACCTGGCGCTTCAGCAGCACCGAACGCACGTTGACCACCCCCGAGAGCAGTCGCGGCGGCAAACATAAGCAGAGTGCGGCGATCCATGGTATTCCTCCGTTCGGCAGTTTATTGAAGCTGCTTTCCTTCGAGCCGATCATGCTCGAACGCTTCGGCTGCAAGGTTCAACTTACAGATGGATCGGACAGTTCTGTGCTGTGCTCGAGGCCATCTCGCTACGCTTACCAGGCATCGATTGGCCTTGAAGCCGTTTCGTTGCCGAAAGATATTCCCGTTCCATTCTGTCGACCAAATCGGACACGGTTGGAACGTCGTCTATCGACCCGACGCCCTGACCCGCGCTCAGGATATCGCGCCAGCGCTTGTGATCGGATAGCAGTTCGGCAAGACTAGCCCCCGGCTTGTCACTGCCAACCGGCTTTTCTGGAAGCGTCTGCCTGAGCCAATTGGCCCCAACGCCATCGATTTCCGAGGAATACACGACGTCGGTGATGTCGGATTCGATCACAAGCTCCTTCATACGATCGGCGGCGATGCTTTCCTTGGTATTCACGAAGCGGGTGCCCATATAGCCAAGGTCTGCGCCGGCAGCTATGGCTGCAGCCAGCGATTGACCATTGCCAATGCAACCGGAAAGAATCAGCGTTTTGTCGCCCAGGTATGGCTTCAACTCGCCGATGAAAGCGAAAGGGTTATATGTGCCCGCGTGCCCACCGGCGCCGGCGCATACGGCAATTATCCCATCCACATTGGCATCGAGCGCTTTCTTTGCGTGACGGATATTGATGGCATCGTGAAAGACCAGGCCGCCATATGAATGTATCGCGTCGGTCGCCTCTCGTGTGATGCCGATCGCGCTTATCAGGATGGGCACCTGGTACTTGACGGTGAGAGCGATATCTTCCGCCATCCGCTTGTGCGTAGGATGGACGGCATATTGAATAGCCCAGGGGGCATCGGCTTCCGTCAGGCGAGATCGGATTTCCTTCAGCCAGGCTTCACATCCGTCCGAAGTCCGCTGATTGAGACTAGGGAAGCTCCCCACGAGTCCTGCCCGGCTGGTCGCGACTACCAGATCGGTGCCCGAAACCAGAAACATGGGCGAGGCGATAGCGGGCAGGCGTAAGCGGCCCTCTAATGCAGCAGGTATCATCCAGGGGTCGCTCCCTACGCGCTAACCAAAATATCGTATCGTTCTATCGATAGTACGAAATATATAATAAATTGACTTTGAAGTCAATCGACAGCATTTGGCGGATAGTCGGGGACTGGGCGGGCGCGAGCCCGATTGAGAAGACCGGCGGCTAACCGTACGACTTCCGCATGCGAACCATGGCGCGGGTGTCCAACAGCGAGGATTTGCTATGTCGGATGTTCGACCGATGGTCATTGGTTCTGCAGCAGTTCCGCCTGTCCCCAGACGCCTCATCGGTCGTCGGGTGCTGGTGGTCGGCGGAGGGCTGCGCACCGTTGAGGCCTCCACCGGTTCGGTCGATGGCGGTTCAACGATGAGCGTGCTGTTTGCCCGCGAAGGGGCCCAAGTTGTTGTTGCCGATGCCGATGAACAGGCTGCGAACGATACCGTTACTCAGATTGCCGCCGAGGGCCGGCTTGCTTTCGCCATACAAGCTGATCTTGCATTCGAGGCTGACGTTCACTGGATGATCCGGAAAGCCTGCGAGGTCATGGGTGGCAATCTGGATGGTATAGTATTGAATCTGGCCGGGTTCGCAGAGATCGAGCGGGATCGATTTGATGCCGCGGAATGGACCCGCATCTACGACCTTAATGTGCGCGGTTCAATGCTGTGTTGCCGCGAAGCGCTCCCTAGAATTCAGGACGGCGGCTCGATTGTCTTCATTTCGCCGACCGCAGGTCGGCGCGGCGGCTCGAAGAATGCAGCTTACGATTCTTCGACAGCAGCAATTTTCGGATTGATGCGCAACATCGCTCACGAAATCGCGCCGCGCGCCATACGTGCAAACCTGGTTTGCTCAAGCGCCCAGAGCATGCCGGCGGGTCGCCGCGTGCGAGGGGCCAGTCATTCGAACTGTAACGGCCATCTCGGTCCCGCCGGCCAACGTGTCGCGGCCGAGGTGGCTAACGCGGCGCTCTTCTTTTTATCCGATGAGAGCATCTACGTGACGGCGCAGATGCTCGCGATCAGAATCTAGGATAGCAACGCCAGAGGATCAGCCTCTGGTTTGCTTGGCGTCGAAAAGGTGACTCGGGTAGCAATGGCGTTGACGCTGACATCAATACACTGATTTTTTTGCAAGCCCTTGACCACCTGGTGGTTGGCGATCAACAATTCAAATCGAACAGTGCGGCGATTGCCAAGTGTTCCGACCAAGATACGTTGGGGCATCCGGTTCCCATCGGGCGCGGGTGCGATCCCGATAGCTGATTCCGCACCGCGAGAACTCGATCATGAGCCAGACCAAGCCGGAGCAAGGCCTCACCAATGCTCGCATCCTGTTGGACAAGCGCCCTGTCGGCTGGGTCGACGAATCCTGCTTTCTGATTGAAGATTGCGCCGAACCTTCGTGCGGACCACAGGACGTGCTGGTGCAGGCGGTGTGGCTGTCGCTGGATCCCTACCTGAGGGGCCGGATGAACGAGGGCGCCTCGTATGCGCCCGGCTTCGAGTTGGGCAAGCCCATGGTATCACGAGTGGTGGGTCGCATCCTCCAGTCGAAGAATCCGCGCTTCAACGAAGGAGACTACGTCTGGGGCTTTTTGGACTGGGCGCGGCGTAGCGTTGTGTCGCGTGGCGAGGGACTTCACCGGATCGATCCGACGTTGGGGCGGCCAAGCTTGGCAATCTCGGCTCTGGGCATGCCCGGTCTCACCGCCTGGGTGGGCGCGATCGAGCTGGGCAGGCCGTTGCCCGGAGATACCGTCTATATTTCGTCGGCTGCGGGCGCGGTCGGCCAATTGGCCGGACAATTCGCCAAGCGCGCCGGAGCCCGCGTGGTCGGCTCTGCCGGGAGCGACGAAAAGGTGGACTTCGCGCTGGCCAAGTGCGGTTTCGACGCTGCATTTAACTACAAGACCCGGAACATGGACGATGCGCTGCGCGAATTGTGTCCGAGGGGCATCGATGTGTACTTCGATAACGTGGGCGGATCCACCCTGGAGGCGGCGCTGCGCCATGCCAACGTTGGCGCGCGCTTTCCGATATGCGGAATGATTTCCGAGTACAACGCAGTGGACGAGCCCGGCATCAAGGGAATGCAGGCCATGTTCGCGAAACGCATCGTGATGACTGGCTTGCTGGTGTCCGATCATCTCCACAAGCTCCCGGCCTACCAAGCGCGCGTGGCGCCGTGGTTTCGAAACGGTGAGATGTACTTCCACGAGGACATCGTTCAAGGCCTGGAGCGGGCGCCGCCAGCTCTCATTGGCATGATGAAGGGGGAGGCTATCGGGAAGAGGCTGGTCCAGATCGTTGCAGAGTAGTCTCGAAAAAGTGAGTTTCTCGGACGATCGTGGTGCGCGAGCCGCAGAGAGCGTTACTGCATTTTCGGCGCGTGAGGTTCGCGTCGCATGAAACGAAGCCTGACTCGGTTCATCGTGAACTGGCGATGTTCATCGGGTACGCCTTGCCCAGGGCAGCATTTCCTTGAAGGGCGGTTGCCCTCTCGCGCATCAATCTTTCGACCTCGTCGCTTACTCCCGCGACTCGCGTTACACCACCCACTCCGTGGCCAGCGCTCCAGATGTCCCGCCACAACTTCATAAGTTCAGCCTCACGCTTCACGCTAAACCCCTTGTGGTCTCCGCTAACGGTGAATCCGGATCGTTCCAGGCTAGCGCGCAGAATATTCGCTGGGATGCCGCTCAACTTGTCCGTGGTCACCACGTCGTCGGCGCCGCTTTCGATCAGCATCTCTCGATAAGATTGATCTGCCTCGCTTTCCAGCGTCGCAATGAACGTGGTGCCCATCAGAACGAAATCCGCGCCCATCATTTCAGCCGCCGCGATCTGCCGTCCTGACGAAAGGCCCCCGGCGAGGGCTATCGGGCCATCGAAGAAGTCTCTTACCTCGGCTACGAACGATAGCGGATTAAGCCACCCTGTGTTTCCGCCCGCGCCAGCGCTGAGTAGCACCAGTCCGTCCACTCCGACAGAGGCCGCGCGCCGTGCATGACGGACTGTGGCTGCATCCGATAGGACCAGGCCGCCGTAGCCATGAATCTTCTCGATTACTCGGTCCGGGCTACCCACGCTCGATATCACGACCGGAACACGGTGTTTGACCATCAAATCCAGGTCGGCGTCGAGTCTTGCATTGCTCGCATGCACAATGAGATTGACAGCGAAGGGAGCAGCAGCCGTTTTTTCCCTGAGTCTTGCGACGATCTTGCCGATCCATTGGTCCAGGATCTCGGTAGTTCTCGCGTTCAAGGCAGGTATCGATCCAATCACGCCGGACGAGGATGAGGCCACGACAAGGTCCTGACCGGAGACCAGGAACATCGGCGCGACAACAAGAGGCAACTTCAGTTGCTTCTTGAGTCGAGCCGTGACCTGCGGATCGCCATATCTTTCCATTTTGATCGCCGTTGAAAAGAGCCGTGTCTGGTCGGAACGTTGCTTCGAGATGAAACGACGCTTCGCGTGAGTTTCTTAATCTTCATTTAAATGACTTATTAGTCAATAGTCTTGGATTTTGTCCTTGGACGTCTTTTTTGACGTTTCAAATCTTCGTCGCAGGGTTCGAAACGGCCGATCAGGTGTCAGATCTCGATGTTTACGTAATAGTCATATAAATATACGATGAAGTCATGTGTGATAGAGAACTCCTCTCGTGCGCACTATCTGTAGCGCGTTCTTTTCACGTCGCAATCCTGCACTCGCTGCGGCTCGACCGTGAAAGCGAGTTAGATATTGCCGGTTAGAAGGTCAGAGATGACGGATGCTGTGCTGACTAAAATCGCCAATGGGATCCTCACAATTCGCCTGAACCGTCTGGAGAAACGCAACTCACTGACACGGGCAATGTATTCCAGCATCGCCGATAGTCTTGCATGGGCTCAAGCCAACGACTCCATCAGGGTGGTTGTGCTGACCGGGCATCCAACCTGCTTCACCGCGGGCAATGATTTGTCCGACGCGGCGATCGAGGGGCTGGAGGGGCCCCATGGTCGTTTCATGAGCAGTTTGATGGAATTTACCAAACCTGTTGTCGCGGCTCCTTGCGGAATCGTCGTCGGCGTTGGCATCACGATGCTGCTGCACTGCGACCTCGTGTATTGCGGGTCGCAGACGACGTTTAAGGCTCCCTTCGTCTCGCTTGCCGTCTGCCCCGAATTTGGTTCTTCTTACCTTTTGCCGCAGCTCGTTGGCCACCATCGGGCAAGTGAAATTCTCATCGCGGGTGAAGCGTTTGACGCTGCGGCGGCGCTCGAATTGAGACTCGTAAATGGCGTGTTTCCCAACAGTCAGGTCGAAGAAGTGGCACAGGCAAAAGCGGAACTGATCGCGGCGCAGCCGCCGGAATCGGTGCGAACCACCAAGATGCTCTTGAAGAGATCGTCTGTTGCGGCTGTTCGCGACGTGGTAAAGGTTGAAATCGAGCATTTGGTGCGGCTTCAGCTTGGGCCGGAGGCGCGCGAGGCGCTTGAGGCCTTCAAGGGAAAGCGTCGTCCAGACTTCTCTCGTTTTGCCTGAGCGCGATGTCCTGCGTGCGACGAGGCCGGAGATACTCGGATCGCGGGCA